>CASBQM010000511.1 GCA_949127645.1 Synechococcales cyanobacterium PMM_0036 | reverse complement strand
TCTGCCGTCAGATAATCGACCTCAGCGTTGGGAAACACCTCGAAAAACTCCTCTAACAGGTCAAGGCGCTCGCCCGTATTGGAGTTCCCCTTCTGATCCAGCATCTGCCACAGCAGCGGAAAAGCAACGCCGTTATGAACCACCCCAAGCATCAAAACATTGTGGACACAATCGCCAAACTCCCAAGTTGTGCGGTCAACCGACAGCACCCACGGTTGAGGAATCTCCATGATACTGACAACGAATTGAGCCAGCTTGGCATAGCTCAACTCAAACCCTCTAAAGAACCGTTGCAATCGTTTGTAGTGGGATGCTAGTTGAGCTTGACCCATAAAACCTGTTGCCAGTTCAGTTAAATTTACGCTCTTGACCCGAAACAGGGCAACCAGAAACAGAGCCAGGAACCTCACTCTGGCTCCGTGCCACCCCAAGTGGGGCTGCAATGTTTTTTGGATTAGAGTAATCTGGTGCATGGGGTTTCATTGTTTGAATGTGGTAATTCTCATGAAACCCCCTCCTGCCATCCTTTTGCAAGCTTTTGTCCTGTACTGAGGCTAATAACTTACGCCACAAGCAGCGGGGAATCTACCTGTAGAGATTGAAAATGCTGACTTGCGAAAAGATTCATCCGTAATTTTTTTTGGGCTTGGTTAATTTAGTACAGTTCGTACTTCATAAGTTGACAGGGCAGTGTACCGTTATAGACTGCAAACCGCTGTGACGATTTCAGCCCGATCGACTGCGAGAGTTCCTTATTGCCACTCAGCACAAACGCCGTCCAGCCTTTGAAGCGTTGCTTTAGCACGTCGCCTAACTGTTTGTAGAATGCACCCAAATCGCTATCTCGCCCTAGCCGTTCACCATAGGGCGGATTGCAGAACACCACACCGCTAGCTGCAGGTGCAGCAACGTCTTCAAGGTCAATTTCTGCTAAATAAACGTGGTTCAGCACACCACAGTGAGTCGCATTTACGATCGCCTGCTCAATCACAGCTCCATCGCGATCGCTGCCCCAAATCGGCGCGGGAATGCTCTGGTGCTGGCTGGCTTCGGCTGATTGAATCAGTTTTTCTAGCAGAGGTTGGTCAGCGTCAAGCCAGGTTTCAAACCCAAATTGCTCACGAAACAGACCTGGTGCGATGTTAAGCGCTTTCAAGCTTGCCTCTAACGGCAACGTACCAGAGCCACAGAGCGGATCGTAAAACATCTGCTCTGGCTGCCAACCCGATAGTTGGATCAGCGCGGCTGCCAGTGATTCCTTCAGCGGTGCAGCGCCAACTGCTGGACGATACCCTCGACGGTGCAGACTCTGACCCGAACTATCCAGGCTAACGGTACATATTTCTCGTTCAATATGTACACTGATTTGCACATCCGGGGATTGCAGATCGACATCAGAGCGATCGCCCAGCCGTTCCTGCTGCTGATCAACGATTGCTCTTTTGACCTGAAGCGCCGTAAAATGGGTGTGGTTAAGCTGCTCACTTTTGCCCGTCGCATTGACCGCTAACGTCAGATCGGGGGTGAGATACTGCAACCAGTCGATCGTCTGAATTCCTCGATAAAGCTCCTCTGCATCCTGGCACGGGAACTCATGTAGCTTCATTAAGATCCGGAATGGTAATCTAGCCCAAAGGTTAACGCGATACAGTAGAGTGCGATCGCCTGCAAACGCAACGCCACAGAACCCTGGCTCTACGGCATGGGCACCTAGCTGCTCTAACTCCTGCGTCGCTAGCATTTCTAGCCCTCGCGCCACTGTTGCAAAATACTGATTCATTCGTGAGGCTCATAACTGCGAGGTACCGTGAAGCTCACTCGCCCTTAACGATTGTAAGAAGCTATCCCGGTGATCCTATGAGTTTAACCATAACTGATTTTGAGAGAACATCTTGGCAGATATGCCCTTTTAAGGAGTATTACGTTAGCGTTAGCGCTTGCCCAATCACCTCTCAGAGAACCGTCGCAGCGCCAAAGCCAATACGAGTCGTTAGGAATTTGATCGACAACTCTGCTTTCGAAAACCTAGAGTCTTAAAATCTACCGATTAAACTCAATCAAAACAACTTAATTCAGCTATAAATAGAGGGCTATGCTGAGATGTACGTGATGTACCGTAGCGCTACAGTACAAAGTTTGTTTTCAAAATTTTATGCCCAATCAAGTACGCCTTGCCATTATGACCGGAGCTGGAGGTGTCGGCAAGACAACTCTAGCAGTCAATTTAGGGTTTGAGGTCGCTCGGCTTGGAAGCAAAGTTGCCATCTTTGATCTTGATCCACAGGGATCAATCAACGTAGCCTGTCGCCTTAATAAGACACCCGCGCCCAAATCAACCACAGCCTGGATTTACTCTGGCTTTTTCGATGGCAACCATAGCTTAGTCCCAGTCTGGCAGCAGCATGTCAACAACCTAGAGGTTTTTCAGGGTGGTATAGCGGTTTTCGACTCAATACGATACACTAAAAGACACTGATAATGGTAGGGCTACTCATTTATGAAAGCGTATTCAGTTGATTTGCGCCAAAGAATTATAGATGCCTACGAGC
>CASBQM010000510.1 GCA_949127645.1 Synechococcales cyanobacterium PMM_0036 | reverse complement strand
GGGCTTTTTTGAGATCATCCAGCGCCTTTGCCAGCCGCGCGTTTTTCTCTTCTAGCTCCTGAGTCCGCTGCTGCACCTGCTCTTCTAAGTCTAAGTTGAGCTGCTGTGCCTGCTGATGCAGAGCCGACTGCTGAAGCGCGATCGCCACCTCAACCGCCAACTGTTGCAGCGCCTCGACTTCAGCCTCCTTCCAAACGCGATCGCCATCACACTGATGCACTGCTATCCAGCCAAACAGGCAATCTTTCAAAAAAATTGGTACCGCGATCAAAGCGTGAATTTGCTGACGCGCCATGAGCTTAGCGATCGATGGCAACCCATCTGCCTGATGCCGATTTTCAATCACTAGAGGCGTTGCATCTCTAAATAGCCCCAACCATCGACGTACCCAAGCGGGATCAAGATTGGAATGCATCACAGAATGCTGTCTCAGGCGAACTGCCTCAGCACATCCCACTGCCATACCGAGATGAGGCTGATCAAGTTTTACCTGAAACTGGTAAAAAATTACTCGGTCAGACTGCAATAGATCACGCGCTGCCTCAACAGTCTGCTCCAAGATTTCTGATGGACTAAGCGACTGCTGCAAACGACGGGCAATCTTGCTAACGACCCGGTAACGATCGCAGACTGCGATCGCAGTCTGATAGCTGTCCATCAAACTTTGATTTTGCTGATGCAACGTTGTCACCGTCGATCGCAAATCCGCCAGAGCTGCCGCTAATTCTTCTAGAGAAGGTTCCAGAGGCTTTTCGGGGAATGAAGATGGCATATTGCTAGCAGCAAATGCATAAAATAACGACACATCACTTTAGCAGCAATCTCAGTAGATCCACAGTTTGGTGCTGACAATTTAGTGCTGACAATCTAGCGCTTACAGCCTCTAGCTCACGGCACTCTCAACGACTCGCCACTGTCGATTGTCTGCCACAGCCTGATTGAGCAAATTAAAGACTTGCTGGCAGTGATTATTTACCTGAAGCGGTAGCTCTTCGTTTTTGACCACTACGTTCATGCAAACTTCAGACTCTTGATGAATCACTCGCTCGATCAAAATTTCAACCGTCACCAGCTTGGCATAGGTCACGCGCCCTGGAATTTCACGGGCAACTAAATAATCTTCCGATGAATAGATAATATTCATGCTACAAGCCCGCAAGATTTCCACGAGCAGTTGCCAGAACCGATCGGCAGACACTGAAACTGTAAATAGACCTGTATAACGAGCCATAGGCAAACCTAATAATAGCCTTTTGTCTGAATCTTGCCCTCTGAAACCTTATCCTGTGAAATCCTAACTTAAGTAAAACCCTAACTTAAGTCAATCCAAAATCCTGACGGTTGGCAATCATAGACTCTCATCAAGAATTGCTCTTATCAAAAATCCAAGGCTGCTAAATTCATTGAAGCTCAGATTGAGATTAGATACAAGGCGGATGCATTTAGCTCAGAGTATAACAAAACGATGATAATCTCCAAATATTTATGCTTTCTATCTTCCGTAGCAGATATTCGCCCTGACCGACAAAACTCAAGTCACTTTCATCTCAACCCCTTTCCTAGAGCTGCAGAGAGGCTTTAAACCCAAGAAATTTCCTGGCTTGCTCAAATGCGCTTAGACCTGACACCTAAGAATCAAACACCTAAGAATCAAACACCTAAGAATTAAAGATTATGCAAGGACGACTGATCGTATTTGAAGGAGTTGAGGGCTGTGGCAAAACCACTCAAATTGCCCGATCGCAAGCATGGCTTCTAGAAAGCGGTCTTTTGGCTGAGCTGCAAAGTCAGGGAAAAGTTTCGCGGCTAGTCGTTACCCGCGAACCAGGCGGCACCGAACTCTGTCAGGAAATCCGCAGGCTGTTATTGCATCCTACCAGCCAGGAGATCCTGCAAGATCGTACCGAGCTGTTGCTCTACGCCGCCGATCGCGCTCAGCATATTGCAGGATTCCTCAAGCCCCAGCTTGCGCAAGGTGCGCTAGTTTTGTGCGATCGCTTTACCGACTCTACCCTTGCCTACCAAGGCTACGGACGCGGACTCGATCGTGCCTTAATCGATCAGCTCAACCAGATTGCCACCCACGGACTCACCAGCGACCTCACTCTCTGGCTTAACCTAGAAGCCGCAGCAGGGCTGGCCCGCGCCAAAAGTCGGGGGATGAACGATCGCATCGAACAGGCCGCCCTTAGCTTTCATCAGCGCGTTCAGCAGGGCTTCACCGAAATTGCCCAAGATCATCCTCAGCGGATTGTCCGCATTGAGGGCGATCGCAGTGAAACTGAAGTATTTGAAGACATTCAGCAGGTCTTACAAAAACACTTGCAGCAATGGTACAAAACCCCGACCTTATAACCTATTCCCCATGCCCTTCACTCCTCTCCTCGGACAGCCTCAGGCGATCGAACTCCTCACTCGCGCCGTTGATCAAAACCGTGTTGCCCCTGCTTACCTATTTGTTGGTGCGCCTGGTGTCGGTCGGCGATTAGCGGCTAGAGGATTCGCAGAGCTGCTTCTAGCTCCACCAAACCCAGTTCATCAGATCTCTAAAACATCCCTACGTCAGCGCATCCAGCAGGGCAACCACCCTGATTTGCTCTGGGTAGAGCCAACCTATCTGCATCAGGGCAAGCGGGTTTCGGCAACAGAAGCTACCGAGCTAGGCATCAAGCGCAAGTCGTCGCCTGAAGTTCGTTTAGAGCAAATCCGAGAGGTGGGGCGATTCCTCAGCCGTCCGCCGTTGGAGTCTATGCGATCGATCGTCATTATCGAAAATGCTGAAAGTATGGCAGATGCCGCCGCTAATGGGCTGCTCAAAACCCTGGAGGAACCGGGTCGCGCTACCTTAATCTTGCTAGCTCCTAGCGTTGAGTCGTTACTGCCGACGATCGTTTCTCGTTGCCAGAAAATTGCATTTCAGCGGTTAGATGCCTCAACGCTCGCTCAGGTTTTAACTCAGGCAGGTCATGCCGACATTTTGCAGCAGCCCGACGTGCTGGCACTGGCGCAGGGTAGCCCTGGGGAAGCGATCGTTCACTGGCAGCAGCTTCAGACCATTCCTGAAGAGTTGCTAGCCGCCATTAGACAGCCGCCCACATCGTTAAGGGTTTCGCTGGATTTGGCGAGGCAAATTGCCCAGGTTCTAGACAGCGAAACTCAGCTTTGGCTAATTGACTATTTGCAAAATCGCTACTGGCATCAGGGGCGATCGGGCGTTCTGCAATCTTTGGAAGAGGCTCGCCGCTATCTGCGTCAGTACGTCCAGCCTCGGCTAGTGTGGGAGGTCACGTTAGCGAAAATTACGGATGGAGGCGGCGCTTAGAGATTTTGGACTTTAGATTTTGGATTAAACCTAAAATAAACGGCGTTGCTGAAT
>CASBQM010000509.1 GCA_949127645.1 Synechococcales cyanobacterium PMM_0036 | reverse complement strand
TCTGCCTCTCAACCGTCAGTCGGCTTAAGAAAGCGTTGGGCGAAAAGTCGGAAGCTGCCAAAATCCTTAGCTTCACGGATAACCGTCAAGATGCATCTCTTCAGGCAGGACACTTCAACGATTTTGTGCAAACGAGTTTCCTTCGTGCTGCCCTCAATAGTGCGCTGCAAGCCAATCAAACGCTCACTCATGCTCAACTCGCGGCTGAGGTCTGTAAGCAGATGCAGCTAGAGCAGGCGGACTATGCCCGACAAGTTTCAGACTATGGAGTTGCGAAGCGGCGTAATGAAGAATCCTTTCAAAATCTGATTGAGTATCGCTTGTACGAAGATCTGCGTCGGGGTTGGCGGATTGTCCAACCTAATCTAGAGCAATGCGGACTGCTGGCGATCGAATACGTTGCCCTGGATGAGGTCTGTCAAGCAATTGAACCCTGGCAGAAACATCCCCATCCCCTGCTGTTGCGTGCAACCCCTGCCCAACGACTGGTGGCAGCCAAGACGCTGCTTGACCTACTGCGTCGAGAACTAGTGATTGATGCCAGATTGCTGCAACCCGATCGCATTGAGCAACTGAAGAAGGAAGTCAACCAGGCGCTTAAAGATCCCTGGACATTTGATCCTTACGAGCGCTTGCATGAAGCGAAATGGGCCAGCACCAGTGTGGGTGAGCAACTAGGTCGTAAATGGAGCAGATCCAAACTCCGGCTTACCACCCGCAGTAAGCTTGGACGGTTTTTGCGTTCTCCCCGTGCCTGGGATGGTTTAGTCGAGTCCATTTCAGAGGCAGAGACTGCTTTGCTGATCAATGCTTTGATTAATGTTCTTTGTGATAGCGGCTATCTCATTAAGGATGGAACCGAGGTTCAGCTCCAGATTGGCTCAATCCAGTGGCGAGCACAGAAGGTAGGTACGATCGCTCCAGACGTTCTCACCTCTCGCCGCATCGAAGGAGCCGAAGAGACGCCAACCCCAGTCAACCTTTTCTTTCAGGACTTCTATGAACGCAGTGCCCAGCAAACTCATAGTATGGAAGGACGGGAACATACTGGACAGGTTAAAACTACTAAGCGCCAAGAACGAGAAACGCTATTTCGTAACGGGGAACTGGCAGCTCTATTCTGCTCCCCCACGATGGAACTAGGGATTGATATTTCTGACCTCAACGTTGTGCATTTGCGAAATGTCCCTCCTAGCCCTGCCAATTATGCTCAACGTAGTGGGCGTGCCGGACGCAGTGGACAGGGTGCCCTTGTCATTACCTATGCCTCGGTTGGCAGTGGGCATGACCAGTATTTTTTCCGTCGCCAAAGTCAGATGGTGGCAGGGGTAGTGGTGCCGCCCAAACTTGAGCTAGGCAACCAGGATTTGATCAAGTCCCATATCTACTCGGTCTGGTTGGCGCATACAGGATTATACCTGGGAGACTCTATGAGCCAGTTGTTGAACTTGGAACAGGCGGGCTATCCGCTCCAAGAGAGTATACAACTCCAGTTAAATCTCCCGCCCGATCGCCTAGAACGCTGTGTTCGGGCGACTCAGGCAATTCTGGCAGATAGTTTTTGTCAGGCTGATTTAAACCGAATGTCCTGGTATTCAGTAGACTGGCTGCGCCATCGGCTTGAAGATGCTCCCCATGCCTTCGATCGCGCTTGTGAACGTTGGCGAGAACTTTACAGCGATGCTGTTACCCAGCTCACAAATGCACGCCACATTATCGATCGCGCGACCAGAGGCGTAGCCACACAAGAAGAACGCAAGAACGCCGATGGACAGGAGCGAGAAGCCCGTAGACAAATTGACCTACTGATTGGGCAGGCGACATCTGGCAGGAGCCAGAGTGAGTTTGAGTTCTACCCTTATCGCTACTTCGCGTCTGAAGGCTTCCTTCCCGGCTATAACTTTCCCCGGCTTCCAGTACGAGCCTATATTCCAGCAGGTGAGGAGGGCGAGTTCATTTCCCGACCCCGGATTGTAGCACTACGAGAGTTTGCCCCCGGCAACATGGTCTACTACGAAGGCAACAAGTTTCAAATTGCCAAAACCCGGATTCCCGCAGGTGGCATAGAACGGGAGTACCGACGAGTGGGATTGTGCCCTCAGTGTGGCTATTTCCATGAAGGGGATAACGCACTGCGGGATACCTGTGAAAACTGTGGAACTCGGATTACCAGTGATCAAAAGAATCACTCTCGACCGCATCGTGTTCTAGAAATGAGCACAATGATCACCCGCAGGCAGGAACGTATTACCTGCGACGAGGAAGAACGGCTTAAATATGGCTATAAACTAACAACTCATTTCCGCTATGAATCAGGTCGGCGGGAGGTGGCGACAGTCAAAGCCGCAGATGGGACAACGCTCCTCAAACTCTCCTACGGAGACACAGCAAAGGTGTGGCGGCTCAACCGGGGGCTGAAGCGCAACTATAACGAAATCGGCTTCAAGCTCGATATCAGAACCGGAACCTGGGGTGAGTCTAGCGAGGAATCCACGATCGCTGAACCCACCATCCATAATCAGGTGCATCTGCTCGTACAAGACACCTGCAATATTCTGATGTTTGAACCTGCTAATGTTCCATCTGAAAATACAGAAGCGTTCTTGGCAACTCTGCAACACACATTGGAACGTGCCATCCAAGCTGTTTACAAACTAGAAGATGATGAACTCTGCTCCGAACGGTTAGGGCAAGGTCAGCATCTCCTATTTTGGGAAGCCGCAGAAGGTGGAGCCGGGGTGCTATCGCAGTTGTTAGAAAAGCCAGACGCCTTCAGATCGATCGCCCAAGCTGCCCTTGATATCTGCCACTTTATTGAAGAGAAGGAAAGCTGCACCCAAGCCTGCTACGAATGCCTGCTGTCCTATGGGAACCAGTTTGATCATTCTCTGTTAAACCGCCACTTAATACGCTCTTGGATTGATCAACTGGCAGACAGTACGCTCGATCGCCAAATCGAAGGAGGATCGCCTGAGGAGAAGTATCAACAGTTGCGCTCCCAGACTGACCCCAACTCCGAATTTGAACGCACTGTCCTTGACGAGATTTACCGACGAGGATTGAAACTACCGGATACAGCGCAAGAGTTGATCCCGGAAGCGAACTCTAAACCAGACTTCCTTTATAAATCTGCCAAGGTTGCAGTGTTCTGTGATGGCTCTGCCCATGACCACCCTGACCAACAGAGGCGCGATCGAATTGAGCGAGATAATCTCAAGTACAACGCTAATTATTCAGTCATAGTCCTCCATTATCGTGAGGACTGGCAAGGGAAGTTAGGACTCTTTGCTCAATAGGAAGGGCACTGAATCCCCCTAAAGTGAGCAATGGGAGGAGCGCCAGCTTAGCTAGCTTAGGTCTCGACGGCTCAAGTAGGGCAACTAATTGCTTAGCAAGCGCTCTGTAATCTTTCGACTGACCATGAAGCGCTTAGCTTAGCTCGACTTTATCCATTTCCTGAAACCCTGATTTAGCGGTGATTCAGGCATATCAGATTTTCTCTAGACTTTTCTTGATATCGGTTAAATGCTGGACATCTGAAAAAGTTTGAGAGCCTGTCTGTAATCCAGGTACCGCCAAGAGTAGCTCCTATCTAAAAATGGATAAAG
>CASBQM010000508.1 GCA_949127645.1 Synechococcales cyanobacterium PMM_0036 | reverse complement strand
CACCTGAGTCGTCACCTGCGAATTCCCAAAGATCAGAATTTGCTCCAGCAAAGGAAGCTGAACTTCATCCAACACCGTTTGCCCCTGCTTAATCAAAACCAGCTCTTGCTGAAGCGACAAATAACAGCCCTGTTGCGACACATACAGCGATCGCGTCATGCCTAACGCCGCTCCTCATGCCGCTCAATTTCACCCGTCTGCCGCTCAATTTCACCTCCCGGAGGCGGCATCAGCTCAGCGCGTAGGGGAGTATCCAAATGAAGATACCGAATGACGCGATCGCCAATCGTAGCAGTCGCATAAGTAGCGATCGTCACCAGAAAAGTATTAATAATGACCGCAGCCAGACCCAAGGGCGCAATCAACAAAATGACCAGCGTAATAATCCCATTAGCCACGGCAATAGAAACATTGCGAACCCGAATCGAACGAGAAGATAGATACATAAGTATTCACCCAAAAAAAAGTTGCTGATCTAAAAGCGATCGATTCTAAAGGCGATCGAGCGCATCACAAATTTCCTGATTTAAGCGATTGAAAGGATTTTCTTCAGAAACGCCCACCACCTGTTTCATGATTTTCCGTAAATTAATCAGCACCCCAGCCTCATCCTCAATCTCAGAAATGCCAACAAACTCATGCACATACTCATTGCGGCGATCGCAATACTCATTTAATTCCTTCAAGGGCTGTGCAACAGGCGCAAACTGAGGGAAATACTCGACGATCGCAATCATCACATAGCGACCGATCGACTCATAGCGATCCATCGATTCATTCAGCCTCAGTGCGCCCTTGGGTGAAACATAGCCCTGCAAATATCGGTAAAGCCGACCCTCGTCTGCCTGCCGCAACGTGACCCAAGACCGCTCCCGCTCGGAAGGCTTATTAGAAATTTGCAGACCCACCTTTTGCGTCACCAAAAACTTCAGCGTGCTTTCCTGCAATCCAAACAAACTCACCAAAAAATCAGCATACTTCCGGTTTTTTAAGCGCGTCAACGCATTAAAATACGCCTCTTTCAGCAGCGCCCTCGGATCTTTTTGCCGCAGCAAAGCAATCTCTTTAGTCCACTGAGCATCAACCGCATGAGAATAAGAACTCAGAGCAGAAAAAGCCCGATCGAAATCAAGCGAAATTCGATAGTAGCCATAGTGCAACAAAGCGGTAGTCGTTTCATCCGCCAAGCTACTCGCCTTAAAGCTAATTAGCGCACCGCTGTAGTTATAGTCTTGTACCTGTTGTTGAATCACCTTCAGGTCAAACTCATTCTTTAGCACATTCACATCATTTCTAAAAACCCTATCTTGACCGGGTCGCATCTCGTGAGGATTACGCACCTGCCAAACGTGGCTCTGCACACAGCCCGATGCCTGCAAAATACTCCAGCAAGCCTTCATAGCGGGCGTACCAGACGATCCGTTAAACGTCAGAGTATCTGCCTCTGTTTGATAGCACTGCGCTTGCTCGATCGCCCGCCGCGCTTCCTGAACTGCCAAGAGCTGATTAATTGGATCTTGTGAAAAGACATGAGCAACCGGAAAAAGAGCGATCGCCCCTTCTGGCATTTCTACTTCAGAAAGCAGCCAATCTTGAGTATCGATCGCATTTTGCCAAGTGCCCTGCGTGTGCAGCAAAAAAATGCGCTTAATCGACTCATTCTGCTCTCGCAAATGCTTAATCAAAGTCACGATCGAGCCTTCATTCTCTGTAGTGCCAGAGTACGGATCTTGATTGCCGACAAACGAAAGAATGATGCTTGCCATAGTAATGCAGGCTTCCGCGATTTTATATTTATTGTTATTGAAAGGCTAGAGTTGGGCGATCGCGCTTTCCAACTTCTCATGCACCTTCTTCATCAGACTCGTTTCTGTGAGTGATGAAAAACTTTGGCTAGACACAAAATTTAGGTATTTTAGTATTTTCTCCTCCAACATTGTTGCATCATCAACCAGCCAAGACTTGAACACATCATCAATTTCCAATCCTCGCAGTCGATGAAAAACTTTATTTCTAGTTGGGGCAATTTTTTCTATGAAATCTGTAAGTTCCTTACAATCTTTCTTCCAATTAGGCTTTGCATCCCTCAAAAGTGCATAGAGCGGAAACCCACTTAAAATGACAAAACCATCTTTTCTCAGTTCTTCTTTGCGATCTGTATACTTGCTCTTACCAAAATAATTAAGAACAGGATCTTCTAAAATAGAGACCTTCAGCTTTGGCGAATCATTATTAGGGTCAATATGTTCTGAAAAATGAACTTCTGCCCACTTTGAAATCAATCCTTCTACCGCACGAAAGCTATGAAAAAAAGCTTCTACGCCGTTCTTTTGATCCAGCCGCACAAGGGCTAAGTAGGCTGCTTCATAGGCTTTCCACCACCACTGACGCGATCGCTCCTGCACTTCGCAAGCAAATTCTCGATCGGATAACTTCTGCAACTCTTCGGCAAACTCATCGAACTTTGCAAAGTTCCATTGAATTGCAGCCTCTAGTAGAACTGTGGTGTTATTATTCTTTGGGTAATCTTTAAGCAGGGCTTCTACACCAGAATAATCATGGCGCTCTAGCAGCTTCTTGGCTTCTTGCTTGCGAATCCCTTTGAGATAAGATGAGCTAGGCAAAATCTTTGAAAGCTGAGTCGCTTGTTCGCTACTGACGAGAAATTTGACGCGATCGCCAAATCTTGCCAAGCTCGAAAACTGCACAGCCGAAGAAATAGCTGGAGTACCCGCCTGATGGCTGACGTAAACAGTCTGCGGCTCAGTTTCAAAATGTAAGCTTTCGACTTCATGTTGCACCAATTCTAAAACTGCATCCCAATCATCTAAGCCTCGCTCAGAGGGCTTAAGGATCAGCGGCGTGGCAATAGCATCTGGAAATTGCGTACGAAAATAGTCTGTTAAAACTGGGTAAAGCCGACAAGTATCTTGCCAATAGGGACACCGCATTGTCTCACGTTCCGATTCAGGAAAGATATTTTCCTGATCGCTCATCAAAACAATAATCTGGTCAATCTCTATTGCCTTTGATTTCAACTCTTGCGTAAAATTTTGCACCAGTGGAAACGATAGGTGAGGTTTGACGCGATCGGGCAATTGATCATAGGCAATACCCAGAACTCGGGCTGGCAAACGATACGGTTCTCCATCATCATCGATCGCCCGAGATGGATTAAATCGAATTCTGTAGACCGATTGCTTGATCGCTTGCCACCAACCATTCCAGTCCTCATTACTGGTTAGCTGAACATCACTACTTCCAGTTGTCACTAGCCAAATATTCATGATTGATGTTTTTACCAAAGACGCTCAAAGTCAGTTTCTTGATCTAGAAATTTAAGGAAATTGCTCACCTTTTCTTGCTCTTGTCCATTCCCTGCGACATTAGGGAAAATCGTTAGCAGTTCAGCATATTTTTCAGTGGTTCTCCAGATATCTCTACCTTCTGGATTCTGAGTTTTGTAACATTTGGGATACATTCGATGCCATATCCGACCAATTTGACCCATTTTTCCCGTGAGTTCAGACTGTTTAATCGAAAATCGAGGGTCGTGGAACCAATTGATTGCATGACTATCTTCTTCATCTTCTGCTAATCGCCCCCAAACTTGCACGTTATTCTGATGCCAAGCTTCCCGAATTCCTGGCGTTAAATTTCCTTGATTGGTGATTTTCTGCAACCAAGAAAATTCTTTGCCCTTGCTATAGAAAACCTCTAAGAATTTGGCGATCGGCTTTAAATTCTCCCCAAACGGAATGTAAAGAGGAAAAGAACGCTTTGTAAACTCCCAATGACAGCCAATCAATTGCCGCTCATAATTTGGGAGAAATCGAGGATGGTAAGTCCGTCGCCAGGATTTGCCAAATCCTCCCAATAACATGGCAAATCT
>CASBQM010000507.1 GCA_949127645.1 Synechococcales cyanobacterium PMM_0036 | reverse complement strand
TGCTTATGGTGCTTGCGGAGGCGATTGAAGGCGATCGGGTGACATTCTGCCATGTTTGCGCCAATGATGAAGGCACAGTCGGTCAGCTCCAAATCGTCATAGCAGCAGGGCGGTCCATCTGAGCCAAAGCTCTGCACATAGCCTGCCACCGCCGAAGACATACACAGACGCGAGTTAGCGTCAAAATTATTGGTGCCCAAGCAGCCTTTCATTAGCTTTTGGGCAACGTAGTAATCTTCTGTCTGAAACTGTCCAGAGCCATACATACAAAGCGCATCGGCTCCGCTGGTATGACGCACCTTTTGAATATGATTGACGATGCGATCGAGCGCTTCATCCCAGCTCGTGGTCTGAAATGGCTCATCTAGCGAGTCTCGCATCATGGGGTAGAGCAAGCGATCGCAGGTTAGTGGCTCAGCCACCGTAGCTCCCTTAACGCACACCATGCCCTGACTAGAAGGATGAGTGCGATCGCCTCGAACCTTCCACTTTTCGACCTTTTTACCCTGGCTACCGCAATCTTGGCTTAAGCTAAGGGTTTTAGAGACGTTAGATGTAGAATCCTCCACAGGTAGGACTTCTAAACCACAGCCAACACCACAGTAAGGGCAAAGGGTTTTTATGGGGGCAGTCATCGGCTTCTCGAAAGATGAAGGACGGGGGGACGGGGCAAGATTACAACCTCAGCTCATCCTATTCGTCGTCATCGTGGGCATAGCGACGGAAGAGATAGTCTAGCGCATGGTTACGCAGTTCGTAGTAACGAGGATCTTCCATGACCTGCGTGCGGTTGCGAGGGCGATGGAAAGGAATGTTCATAATTTCGCCAATCTTTGCCGCCGGTCCGTTGGTCATCATGACAATGCGATCGGCTAAAAACAGCGCTTCGTCATTGTCGTGAGTAATCATCAGCACGGTACAGCGGTGATCCTGCCAAATTTTGAGCAGCTCCTCTTGCAACTCCTCTTTGGTAATAGCATCCAGCGCCCCAAACGGCTCGTCCATAATCAGCACTTCAGGACGAATAGACAAGGCACGAGCGATCGCCACCCGCTGCTTCATGCCGCCCGATAGATGCGCCGGATGCTTTTGCGCCGCCTCAGTCAGCCCCACCATTTCTAGATGTTCCCACACCTGAGCCGCCCGTTCTGCCTTGGGCTTGTCTGGAAATGCCGCCTTGACTGCCAAATCGACATTTTCGTAGGCAGTTTTCCAGGGCAGTAGACAGTAGTTTTGAAACACCACCATTCGATCGCGTCCCGGCTGGGTAATGAGGCGATCGCCTACTCTCACTTCTCCAGCAGTCGGCGTTGCGAACCCAGAAACCATGTTGAGCAGCGTTGTTTTGCCACAGCCCGAATGCCCAATCAGGCAGGTAAACTCCCCTTCCGCAATCTCTAAGTCAACGCCATCCAGAACGGTGTAGGGTCCTCTAGGCGTTGAATAAACCTTCGAGACATTTTTGATGCTTAAGAATGATCCTGTTTCGAGTCCAGGAGAGATACCTGAAGTTTTGCTATCAAGGATTTGCATAGGTTGCATAGGGTCAGAGAGGTTAACAGACATGAGCGGATTAAAGAATTCAGAACTGAAAGACAGAGACTTGACCTGCCTAGGCAACATTCAGCTTCTCAGAAATGGCGGCATTGAGCGGAATTTCTATAACGCGATAGTCATGCTTAATGTCAAAACTATTGAGATAGCCAATAGGGTCATCAGGGTCAAACATCACGCCATCAAACAGAGCGAAAGGCTTACGAGGCGGTTCACTCCGAGGCAACTCTAGCTGATTAGCCGCTTCCCAGAACAGATCTAGTCGGCGCACTCGCTCGATCACCTCTAGCCAGTTTTTGGGAAAAGGCGTGATGCCCCAACGCGCGAACTGAGTCAGAATCCACAATGCCTCACCGCGATCGGGAAAATTGGCGTTGTCTACAAAGAACTGGTTAAACCGCAGCATTTGCTGAGGCGGCTGGTCAGTGCCGAATTGATAGGGATCAATAAAGCCGGGACGGGTGAAGACCGGATCTGTGCCCAAATATTCAGGGCGGCAGAGCAGTTCTAAAACCTCTTCCCGGTTGCGGCGATCGTCACAATATTCGCAGGCTTCAATCAGTGCCTTCACTAGCGCAACATGGGTTTTGGGATATTTTTCTGACCATTCTTCCCGGATGCCTAGCACCTTTTCAGGATGCCCTGCCCACAGATCCATATCGGTTTTGATGACGAATCCCGTGCCTTCATGCACCGAATAGGAGTTCCAAGGTTCACCCGAACAGTAGCCATCGATGTTGCCTGCCTTCAGGTTCGCCGCCATTTGCGGAGGGGGAATCGTCTTGAGGCTGACATCTCGATCGGGATCGATCCCGCCTGAAGCCAGCCAGTGCCGCAGCAGCAGATTATGCATCGAAGTGGGATGCACCATGCCCAGCACATGATTTTTATCGTGGGTCTGATCTAGCACCGTCTTAAAGTCAGCAAGCGATCGCACGCCCTGGTCATACAGACTCTTGCCAAGCGTGATGGCATTGCCGTTGCGACTCATCACCATTGCCGTGATTG
>CASBQM010000506.1 GCA_949127645.1 Synechococcales cyanobacterium PMM_0036 | reverse complement strand
GTCTCATCAGATGCCCGAATTGTTCGGTGGCATTGAGCGGCAGCCAGAGAACTTTCCCATTCCTTACATCGATGCCAATATCCCACAGGCGTGGGCAGCAGGTGCGATGCTCTGGTTAATTGGCAGCATATTGGGGCTGGAAGCGGATGCGCCCAACCATCAGCTCTACGTTCAGCCTTTTTTACCCCCGTGGTTGCCAGACGTTCACCTAACAAATATTGCAGTCGGTGATGCAACGGTTGATCTGCGGTTTTGGCGAGAGGGTGAGCAGACCCAATGGGAGATTACGCAACAAAACGGTGAATTAACGGTATCTGTTTTTGATCGCGCATTGCCTAATCTTTAGTAATGGAGTTTAGATTATGACAGCCGATCGCTACGACGTACCATTATCGGTATCGAAGATTGAACTAGACTCAGTTGGAAGGTTACTCGCCCGACTTAGGCTAACTCGGCTCCAACTGCTCTGGCTGACCTTCCTCATCTTCAGCAATGATCCGTTTTGTCGCAAAACCCTTAAGAATGATGTCCCGAATCAGAGACACCTCCTCATCTAAGCTCCTGGCATGAGCTTCGTATTTTGCGGCTGCCTGTTGTAGTTGATAACTGCCCATCTGCTCTGCCATTTGACGCGAAAACGTCACCTTTTCCTCCATTGCTCGAACTGCCGACCAAAGCGCGTTTTCGATATTCTGGGTTTGTTCAGATGAAAAGATGTTTGCGGTAAAGGAATGCCCGATATGACAGCGATACCGCAGCGGCGCTTCAATGCCGATTTGCCAAATGCTGCCGTTGCATTCAGGACAGGTGTAGGTTGTTCGAGTGCCGATCGCTTCAACGTTCTTCAAAAATTCCTGGGTATTCATCCCTTGTTCTGCAATCTTAGATTCGACTTCTATCTCTTTAGTCACGGGATAGGCTAGCTCTGGCGCTGCTGGTTCCTTAGAGAGACGCACTAGAAGGTCTGGAATTGCGGCAAGCGGCAGGCAGTAATCGACCTTTACAAACTTCAAGGCGCTCTTTGCCATACTGGGATATTCGGCTTCTTTGGGGTCTTGCACGATCGCCACTCCGCCCCGTTTCTTGACTGCCTGCAACCCAACCGTGCCATCATCGAGGTAGCCTGTCAGCACTGTTCCTACAACCCTCGGCCCATAAGCGCGCGCAGCAGAACGAAATAGTGCATCGATCGCAGGTCTAAATCGATTTTCTTGCGGTCCGCGCACGACCCGCATTGAGTCTTGATTCACCAGCAAATGATGATCAGGCGGAGCCACATAAATGCGACCTTTTTCAATCGTCTCGCCATCGACGGCGTGAGCGGCTGGAAGAGAGCCAACATCTGCAAGGATTTTGGGGAGAATGCTGGGCTTGTCGGCTTCAAGGTGTTGCACAATGAACAGCACTGCATCCAGGTCATCTGGGAGCGCCCCGACGATCGCGCCCAGTGCTTTGAGTCCGCCTGCTGAAGTGCCGATCACAATGATGTCGTGTCCCGTCATACGTTCCTTTTTTCTCTGTGAAATTTATTAATGCTGAACGGACGGGAGTTTGAGTCTAAAGTGAAGCTGTTCTGATGTTCGCTCAACGGTGAGGGTGCCGCCCAAATGCTCTGTCAGTTTCTGTGCGAAGCCCGGCAAAGGTCACACCACCCGCCACCTTAATAAACTTCAGCCCCTGGGAACCGTCTCCATCCGCGCCCGACAGCACGACGGCGATCGCTTTGTTGCCGCGATCGGCGGCTAACGATTCAAAAAAGAGATCTCCCGGCAGATATTTGCCCTCGCTTTTCTGACGGGGCGCGAGATGAAACATTCCGTCTACCAGCGTCATTTGGGTACCGGGCGGAATGACATAAACCTCGTTTGGCTCGACCATCATCCGGTCTTGCACCTGACACACAGGCATATCGGTGGCTCTGCCCAAAATTTCCGACAGCAGGCTTTCATGGTCGGGGGATAAATGCTGAATCAGCACAAATGCCATGCCCGTATCCGTTGGCAAGTTGCGGATGAGTTCTGTAAATGCCTCTAGTCCTCCGGCTGAGGCGGCAATCCCCACGACTGGAAAAGGTGCATCGATTTTGACAGGCTGACCGAGCATTGCGCTAACTTCAGCGGCGATCGCTTCGGATGCATCTTGGGGAGCGAGTGAGTCAGAGGGCATGAACTACCTGGAGATTTAATCTTTTGGAAAATACTGCTTCAGTAAGCCATGGGCAGTTGTCTGCTCAGCCGCAATTTTAGACTGACTCATTTCGATCAGCAAAATTCGCAGTTGCCGGAGGGCTAGAGGCATAGGTTTACTCCGATAATCCTCCCAGCGGTTGACCGTGACCAACGTCACGCCCAGCTTGGCGGCAAACTGCTCTTGCGTCAGCCCACACAACTCTCGCAGTGGCAAAACCAGGGCGTTCATATCAATGGCATGGGGTTTGGCGTGACTTGCCGCTAATGACATCAATTAACTCCAATTGGATTAACAAGTGATACGTCATCTGATTAGCC
>CASBQM010000505.1 GCA_949127645.1 Synechococcales cyanobacterium PMM_0036 | reverse complement strand
TGGAGCCATTACCACAACGGCAGCCTTGATGAATTTTCCCTTTATTCCGGTGGCTCAAGCTGCTTTTCAGGATAGTCCTAAGGCTGTCTTAGATGAAGCGTGGCAAATTGTCAATCGAGATTATGTGGATGGGTCATTTAATCAAGTGGACTGGCAATCGGCTCGGCAGGAGTTGCTAAAGGGCAGCTACACCTCTACTCAGTCAGCCTATACTGCGCTAAGACAGCAGTTAGAGCGGTTGGGAGATCCCTACACGCGATTTATGGACCCTCGACAATACCAATCTTTGACCAACCAAACCTCAGGCGAATTATCGGGAGTAGGCATTCGGCTACAGGTTGACCCGACGACCCAGATCTTGACAGTCGTTTCGCCTCTGGAAAACTCGCCCGCCAGCACCGCCGGAATCAAGGCTGGGGATCAAATTGTGGCGATCGACGGTAAAGCCACCGCAGGAATGACCGTTGAAGATGCTTCCAAGCTGATTCAGGGCGAAGCCGGAACGCCGATTATGCTCAAGATTGGTCGTGAGAGCAAAACGCCCTTCGATTTGCCGCTGGTACGGGCGCGAATTGAGGTTCCCAATGTTCATTCATCGGTGCGACAAGAAGGGAGCGCCAAAGTTGGATATATTCGCCTGACAGAGTTTAGCAGCCATGCGCCTGACCAAATGCGCCATGCTATTCAGGGTTTGTTAGATCAGAATGTAAATGCGTTCGTCTTAGACTTACGCGGCAATCCGGGAGGGCTACTATCCGCCAGTGTTGAGATTTCGCGTATGTGGATCGACAGTGGCAAGATTGTTCAGACTATTAACCGCAAAGGTGACAGTCAGGATATTACAGCCAATCACACTGCCCTCACGCCTTTGCCTCTGGCAGTTCTTGTGGATGGCAATTCCGCTAGCTCTAGCGAAATTTTGACAGGAGCGCTTCTGGATAACCATCGCGCTGTAGTTGTGGGCACACAAACGTTCGGTAAGGCTCTAGTGCAGTCAGTGCATCCGCTATCAGATGGGTCAGGTCTGGCGGTGACGATCGCCCACTACTACACGCCTAACGGCACTGACATCAGCCACCGTGGCATTACGCCTATGATTGAAGTGGGATTGACAGAGCAGCAGCAACAGACGCTATCAGGCAACCAAACGCTCATTGGTACCGATGCCGATCCGCAATATGCCAAGGCGATTAATGCGTTGCGATCGACCGTGGCGGTTAACCAAGTGCCCACAGCCTCACTTCGCCAGTAGAGTATAAATCGCCAGTAAACTACCAAAGTTCGCTTAGACCTCAGAAGCAGCTATACAAAACATCCGATGTTTTGTATAGCTGCCTGGCTTTTTAGCGATTTGCTGAGGGCAAAGCTCTCTGTGCGGGGATTCTGCTGGGTTCAGGCGATCGCCTTTCCATCACCTGATCCTGCAACAAAACCTCACGAATCAGACGGGCAGCAGCTCTTTGCGCCAATCCGCCCACGATTTGCTGTCCCATTTGCTGCACCTTAGAATTGACTAACAGCTTGGGAATCACAGGCAGCAACTGCGAGGGATCGAACCCTGGAGTTTCGCGGAGCAAATTCAAAATTCGCACAATATGATCCAGATTGCTGGGCTGAGGGGCAGCTTGAACAAGCGGGCGATCGCTATTCAGCCCGACCCAACTCCAAAAGTTTTGCGTGAGCTGATCGACAGCGTTCCGAGCCGAGGCATCAATGCCCTGCACCACGCCTTCCACCAGATACTCCCGGATAAACGCACCACGCTCCGACAAGAGAAAGTCGGTCGTTTGATCAACTACTTGATTGATATCGTAATCCTGGTTGTCACGGGCATTACGCAGCAGGTTTTCCAGTCGATTCCACCGGAAGCTACCGTCTTTGAACAATAGCTCTTGCAGAGAGGTGCGCAACTGATCGGATTGGTCGGTCAGCAGCCGCTTTGCCACATAAGGATAGGCTTTGCTCAGCACCTTGAAGGTCGGATCGACGTTGATGGCAATGCCTTCGAGGGTGACGAGCGATCGAATAATCAGCGCATAATAGGCGGGCACTCGGAAAGGAAAATCATACATGAGCTGAGAGAGTTGGTCGGTCATGCTCTTGAAGTTCAGCTCTGCCACGGTTGCGCCCAATGCCTGATTAAATACGTTGGCTAATGCCGGAACGATCGGTCGCAGGTCTGTATCTGGGGTCAGAAACTCTAGCTTTACGTAGTCGTTTGCCAGACCTTCAAAGTCTCGGTTGACCAAGTGGACGATCGCCTCAATCAGACCATAGCGCTGATAGGGCTTGATCTCGCTCATCATACCAAAATCTAGATATGCCAGCTTGCCATCAGGCGTAACTAGCAAGTTGCCGGGATGTGGATCTGCATGGAAAAAACCGTGTTCTAGCAACTGCCGCAGCGAACATTGCACTCCCATTTCAATCAGATAGGTTGGGTCAATGCCCTGATCACGGATTTCCTGAGGCTGGGTTAGCTTGGTGCCCACAATCCATTCCATCGTCAGCACCCGGCGCTGGGTGTACTGCCAGTAGATCCGGGGCACGTAGATGTCGGGCAAATGACCGTAGAGTTGGGCAAAACGTTCGGCGTTGCGTCCTTCCTGGTTATAGTCCATCTCCTCAAAGATGCGAGTGCCAAACTCGTCCATGATGCCCACTAGGTCGCTACGGATACGCTTGAAGTTATTGGAAATCCAGGCGGCTATACGTCTCAAAATGAAAAGATCGAGCGTGATCTGATCTGCTAAGCCTGGACGCTGCACTTTAACAGCAACCGTTTCGCCACTCTTGAGCTTACCTTTGTAAACTTGACCCAGAGACGCGGCAGCGATCGGCTCTGCGCTTAGCTCGGCATAGATCTGGTCAGGTTGAGCGCCCAGCTCCTCCTCAATAAACTGAAACGCTAACTCGTTGGGGAACGGCGGAAGCTGGTCCTGCAAACGCGTCAGCTCTTCCAGATAGCGAGGTGGCACTAGATCAGGGCGGGTAGACAGCGCTTGCCCAATCTTAATATACGCAGGACCTAAGCCTGTGACGATTTCTCGTACTTTGACAGCGCGCTTCTGTTGATTGGTCTCTAGCTGTCCTGTCTGGCGATCCCACAAGATTGAAATTGCAAACAGCAAAAAAGTCCAGACGATGCTAAACATACGCCCCCACACCTTCCAAAAGCGATGGCGATATTGGGCGGCAATCGCCTCTGGGTCATATTGCAGGGCTACCGTGCGATCGCTCATCTGCACCGACTTGAGATGTTCCTCCGGTAAGGGGCGCGGTTCACTTTCAATCACGATGCCGCGATCGATCATTAAGTCGTCTGGAGGAGTCAAGGTTTGCATGGTGAGATCGCTTTCTTATAAAGGGGGATTAGGCTAAAAATTAGAAAAGTGAGGATACCTTGAGCGGCGATCGGTCGCTTGAAAACTTTTACAAGCTTTTATCAATCTATCCATCTCTGATGGATTTCTACCCTCTAGAAAGACAGAGAAAGCCGATGATCTCAGCCGTGACTGCCAGAATTTTGCTAACTAAGCTGATTGAGCTAATTGATTAAGTTGAGTAAATAGATGGTTAACTGCGATCGCCTCAAGATCAAGTCTCAAAACTCAAGTCTCGAAACTCAGCCCTCGAAACTCAATCCTCAAGACCTAACCCGTAGCAAAAGTAACTCTCAACTAAGTCGGCTCAATACGCTCAATATTAAGCATTGTAACAGTTGATTATCGGTTGAGGAGGATCAAGTTCGGTGTTTACTGTAGTACTATAGTTCGGTATTGAGCTAGTTTTTTCTGTAGATCGATCGCATCTCCTCTATGTCCAAAGACATTCCACTTGACCTATTTCAAAGACCCCCTTACAGCCACTAGACTGATGATAGATAGGCTTGCTTTTAATTCCTGGTCAATTGCGGATTGTCTCCATGCTGATCTCTCTTCAAATTGAGAACTTTGCCCTAGTCGATCGCTTAGACCTGTCGATGGGAGCGGGATTAAATGTTTTGACAGGCGAAACAGGGGCTGGAAAGTCAATTATTTTGGATGCGCTAGATGCAGCTCTAGGCGGCAAAGTAACTAACCGCGCGATTCGGACGGGCTGTGAACGATCGCTGATTGAAGCCACTTTCGACCTCGATCCTTCGCTAATCACCTGGCTTGCCGAGCAGCAGATCGAGCTAGTCGACGATATGTCTTTGGTGTGTAGCCGCGAACTTACCAGCGGCAAAACTAACGTGCGGAGCCGATCGCGGGTGAATGGCGTGCTGGTCAACAAGCAGCAAATGGACGAATTGCGCGATCGCCTTTTGGAAATCACGGCTCAAGGTCAGACGATGCACTTGGGTCGCCCCAACCTTCAGCGCGAGTGGCTAGACGGCTTTGGTGGTGCGGAGCTGATTGAGCGCCGCGAAGTGGTTACAGATGTGTACGTCGCCACACAGCAGGCATTCAAGATTCTAGAGAAACGCCGACAGTTTGAGCAACAGCGGCTTCAGCAGCTCGACATTTTTGAATACCAGGCGCGTGAACTCAATCTCGCCAACTTGGGCGAACCTGATGAGCTTGAGCAATTGGAGCAAGAGCGCCAGCGCCTCAGCCACAGCGTCGAGCTTCAGCAGCAGAGCTATCAGGTGTATCAGGCGCTTTACCAGAACGATCGTGACTCTGAGGCCTGTGCCGATCTGCTGGGCAAAGCTGAGTCAGCGCTCCTAGATATGCTGCGCTATGACAATCAGCTTCAGCCTATCCTCGATCTAGTGACGGGGGCGCTGTCTCAGGTCGAAGAAGCCGGAAAAATGGTGAATGCCTATGGAGCTGCGCTAGAAACTGATCCTGATCGTCTTCAGGAAGTTGAAGATCGGATCGTTCAGCTTAAGCAAATTTGCCGTAAGTATGGGCCGACTTTAGCAGATGCGATCGCCCATAGCCAGCAGGTTCAGCAAGAGCTAGAAGAACTCAGCGGCAGCGGGCAGTCTTTAGAAGTGCTAGAAAAAAGCTATCAGGAGAAACAGGCGGAACTCACTCAAGTTTGTGCCCACCTAACTGGGCTGCGCCAAAAAACGGCGCACACCCTAGATGCCCTATTGATCAGCGAACTAAAGCCTCTGGCAATGGACAAAGTTCAGTTTCAGGTCGGCATTACGCCCTGTTCACCCACGGCGACCGGAGCCGATCGCATCAGCTTTTTGTTTAGCCCCAACCCAGGAGAGCCATTGCAACCCTTGACCGAAATCGCTTCAGGGGGTGAGATGAGCCGATTTTTATTGGCGCTCAAAGCCTGTTTCTCGCAGGTCGATTCGGTCGGCACGATGGTATTTGACGAAATTGACGTGGGCGTATCGGGACGGGTGGCGCAGGCGATCGCCGAAAAGCTCTACCAGCTCAGCCGTCGGCATCAGGTGCTTTGCGTTACGCACCAGCCGATCGTGGCGGCGATGGCAGACCATCATTTTCGGGTGGGTAAAGAAATTATTGATTCAGGCGAGTCAATTTCCGGTAAGAGACGAAGCACAAAGCAGATAGCCGAGAGTAATGGAAGTGCTGCAAAGAACGGCGCAGATGATGTCCGAGAAGATGTCCGAACGGTGGTGCGCGTGATTCCACTAGATGAGCGTCAGCGTCGAGAAGAGCTAGCCCAGCTTGCAGGCGGCAAATCTGATCAGGACGCGATCGCTTTTGCAGATTCTCTACTGGCTCAGGCGGCGACTGCCCGACTCGCTCAAATGCCTGTCTCTTCTGGAGAAGTGCCGCCCAAAAAGGTAAAGGTGAAAACAGGGCGATCGAAGTAGAGGTTGAGAGATTATGACCTAAGGGCGAATCAGAATAGAAGTGCCGATCGCCACTTGGCTATAAAGCGCCTGAATATCGGCATCGCGCATTCGGATACAGCCATGGGAAACCGCCTGACCGATCGAATCATTCTGATTGGTGCCATGCAAACCAATTTGATGCTTGCCATCTGTCC
>CASBQM010000504.1 GCA_949127645.1 Synechococcales cyanobacterium PMM_0036 | reverse complement strand
TACCGTGTACACACAAGGTTTCTTTGCTATGCTTCAAGCTCCTAAGCCCCCTATATCCCCCAATTCTGGGGGACTTCCGGAATTCAAAGTCCCCCAGAATTGGGGGGTTGGGGGGCAGAGTGCAGGATGTGCAGTCAGGATACAAGATGTGTGTACACCGTAGCCCACTCTGGGAGAGGGGCTTTGTAGCAGCAAGCTATTTACATGGCACCTCAAGTCATTGGAGTTGACTGAACATGGTTTCCCAACTTGAGAAGAAGTATACAGACGAAGAATATTTTGAACAGGAGCTTGCGTCTGAAACTCGCAGCGAGTACCGGGATGGAGAAGTTGTTCCGATGACGGGAGGAACACCTGATCACAATGATATTGCTGGCAACCTTTATGTTCTTCTGAAACTTGCCCTCAAAGGGAAAGACTATCGAACGTTCTATAGCGATCAGCGGCTTTGGCTACCAAACTGCAATCTCTACACCTACCCCGATGTCATGGTTGTAGACAAGCCTTTACAGCTTCAAGCGGGGCGCACGGATACTGTGATCAATCCTTGCTTGATTGCCGAAGTGCTATCTAAATCGACGCAAAACTACGATCGCAGCGAAAAGTTTGTGGCTTACCGGACGATCGCCAGCCTTAAAGAATATCTGCTGATTGATCAGTACAGCGTTCATGTCGAGCATTACGTCAAAACGGCTGCTCATCAATGGCTTTTCTCTGAATATGATGATGTTCATACCACGCTATCTTTGGGTACCTTTGAGTTTCAGATTCAAATTGCAGATCTCTACGAAAACATTGAGTTTGAAGCCTGATCGTCGTGAAGGCGATCGTGAAACTGACGTAGCGCCATGATGGGGCATTCATTGAAATTTAAGCCACAGCTACGGCTAGTTGTGGGCGTAGCGATCACGTTTTGGGTAATCTGCGTCGTGCTAGTTTTACAGCGTTATTACAACTTTTACCCCACCTACGTTTCGTTCGATCAGGGCATCTTTAACCAGGTTTTTTGGAATAATCTGCACGGACGCTGGTTTGAAAGTTCGCTTTCCTCTACCGAATCGAGTAGCGTCATGCAAGGCGAACTGCCTGACGTTGCCTATCGCAGGCTGGGACAACATTTTACGCCTGCGCTGCTGCTGTGGCTGCCCTGGTATGCGCTGTTTCCCTCGGCGGCTGGTCTGTCGGTGCTGCAAGTCACCCTCGTAACGGCAGCAGGGTTGGTGCTGTATGCCTTGGCGCGGCACTATCACCCGCCCGACCTGTCGGCAATGATTGCCGTAAGCTTCTATGGAGCGATCGCCGTCATTAGCCCCACGCTTGCCAACTTTCATGACATTTGCCAGATGCCGCTCTATATTTTTGGGCTGCTGCTGGCGCTAGAGAAACGCAGATGGTGGCTGGTGAGCATTCTGGCCGTTCTAACCCTGCTGGTGCGCGAAGATAGCGGCGTGGTGCTGTTTGGCATTGGATTCTTCTTGGCGGTGAGTTGTCGCGCCCCTCGGATTGGCGTTGCCTTGTGTGCGCTGAGCCTAGGATATATGCTGGCAGTGACAAATTGGGTTATGCCGCTGTTTTCCCAGGATGTCTCCAAGCGTTTCATGATTGAGCAGTTTGGGCAGTTTGTGGAGGGCGATCGCGCTACTACGCTAGACGTAATCCGAGGAATTCTCAGCAATCCAGGACGGCTAGTGGTGGAGCTAGTGATGCCCTTCGATCGCACTCTGCGCTACTTGCTGGGTCAGTGGGTGCCGCTGATGTTTATTCCGGTGATTTCGCCGAGTGCCTGGATTTTGGCGGGTTTCCCCATGTTCAAAGTTTTGATTCAGCGTGAGGATATTACGGCGCTGTCACTGCATTTGCGCTACGCCATGACGCTGGTGCCAGGGCTGTTTTATGGGGCAATTCTCTGGTGGCAAGCTCACCCGCAGTTCTGGCGATCGCGCTTTCGTCGGCTCTGGATTGGCTGCATTATTCTGTCGCTCTTTTTCACGATTACCTCAAACCCTAATCGCGTCCTGTCTTTTGCCATTCCAGACTCGTTTCAGCCCTGGGTGTATGTGTCGCCAACCCGTCAGTGGCAGCATAGCCAGACGATTCGATCGCTCCTTGCCCAAATTCCAGCCGATGCCAGCGTCACGGCAACCGATCATATTGTTGCTCATGTCTCTAGTCGGCGAGAGGCACTGCGATTCCCTATGCAACGGTTGCAGGACGATCGCTCCAAAGTAAAGCGGGTAGAATACGCGATCGCTGACCTTTGGTATCTTCAGCAATATCAGCCTGCTTTTGAGGACTATCGTAAAAGCCTGAAGGAAGCAGTCGAGGCGATCGATCAGTTTCAAACGCGTCGCTATGGCGTGGTGGGCTTTGAGGATGGGGTGGTGCTGCTGCAATGGAAGGCGGCAGATGATTCAACGGCTTTGGCAGCTTGGAGGGTTTACCGTCGAGGGGCGATCGAGCAATAGATGGTGTTGCTGAATTTAGGTATGAATTGCCGAACCGTCCACCCTTTGGGAAGCAAGCTACACCCTAGCCCTCTCCCAGAAGTTTTGTTCTCTTAGGTTAAAGCCCCTCTCCTGCTCTGGGAGAGGGGTTGGGGAGAGGGCGGTTTGGAGTTTTTATCTACTGCCACTCTCGCTCCTCCAGTTCCTTTTGAGGCAGCAGTAGCGCCGATTCAATGTCCTGCCGCACGGCGGTCGTGACTTCGCAATTGCTGTTAAGACAGTCAATCAAGAGTTGGTTGGCATCATAGTAGCTCTGGAGAGACAGCTTTTGCTGAGGGCTAAAATCCCAATGATGCTGGAGATTTCGATGTTCGGCGATCGCCCCTCTCAATTGTGCCGTCCAGACGACATGGTTGTTTTGCCACCAGTCCTGAAACCTCTCTTCATTCTGGGTTGCATCAGGGATCTGGTCTTGGAGCTGCTGAAGAGCTTGGTGTAATCCCGAATCTAAAACGATGACGAGAGCCTTTCTGAGGGCATCAGCACAGGCGTGGGTACGGGCAAAATCGCAGCTAAGATTGAGCGCACAAGACACCGCCAGATCATCTAGCGCTTCATCTAGAAAAAGCCCCTGATCGAGAGTAGCCGCTAGGGCAAAGTGAGGTGCAAGGTGAGGAGTCCAAGCCATAGCCAGATAAAAGGCTCGCTTGGCGGCAGGCATGGCAGGCGCAACCCTAGATTTTTGGCTTGCCCAGGTGAGAAACTCCTGAAGGTAGGGATCTTGAGTAATCAG
>CASBQM010000503.1 GCA_949127645.1 Synechococcales cyanobacterium PMM_0036 | reverse complement strand
TTAAGAACATTTAAGGTTGATCGCATTTTCCTACTTTTGCTACAAACCCTTCTTATTATGAGTTTTCGAATCGAAAAAGACACCATGGGCGAAGTACAGGTGCCCGCTGATAAATACTGGGGCGCACAAACTGAACGCTCGCGAAATAATTTCAAGATCGGTCCCGAAGGAAGTATGCCCAAAGAGATCATTTACGCATTTGCTTATCTGAAGAAAGCAGCTGCGATGGCCAACCATGAACTCGGTGTGCTCGATGTGGCAAAAAAAGATATGATCGCAAAAGTGTGCGATGAAATCCTCGAAAAGAAGCTTGATGATCAGTTTCCCCTGGTGATCTGGCAAACCGGTTCGGGTACGCAAAGCAACATGAACGCGAATGAAGTGATCGCTTACCGGGCGCACGTCATCAATGGTGGTAAGCTTACGGATGAAAAAAAAGTATTGCATCCCAACGATGATGTGAACAAATCACAATCATCGAATGATACTTTTCCTACCGCAATGCACATCGCTGCCTACAAGCAGGTCGTTGAGATCACATTGCCCGGAATGAAAAAGCTTCGTGATACGCTGGCAAAAAAATCAAATGACTTCAAGTCTATTGTTAAAACTGGTCGCACGCATTTTATGGATGCGACTCCATTGACGCTTGGTCAGGAGTTCTCCGGATATGTGCAGCAGATTGATAACAGCATTCGTGCGATCAATAATGCATTGGGTGCCGTAAAAGAATTGGCATTGGGTGGGACAGCCGTCGGCACAGGACTTAATACTCCAAAAGGATATGACGTGCTGGTCGCCAAGAAAATTGCAGAGCTCACCGGTTATCCTTTTGTAACCGCACCTAATAAATTTGAAGCGCTTGCTGCGCATGATGCGATGGTGGAATTGTCGGGAGCGTTGAAGCGGGCAGCGGTTTCTTTTATGAAGATTGGAAATGACATCCGCATGTTAAGCTCGGGTCCCCGCTCGGGTATTGGCGAACTTATCATTCCGGATAATGAGCCCGGCTCATCGATTATGCCTGGCAAAGTAAATCCTACTCAACCTGAGGCATTGACCATGGTTTGCTGTCAGGTTATTGGCAATGATGTTGCTGTTTCATTCGGTGGATCAATGGGTCACTTTGAATTGAATGTATTTAAACCGGTGATCGCGGCGAACGTGTTGCAGTCCGCATTACTAATTGGTGATGCCTGTGTATCATTCAATGACAAGTGTGCGATTGGTATTGAACCGAATTTGCCAATCATCAAGTTGCACATGGAAAATTCATTGATGCTGGTGACGTCCCTCAATACCCACATCGGGTACGAGAACGCTGCGAAGATCGCCAAGAAGGCACATAAAGAAGGAAAGACATTACGCGAGGCGGCGGTCGAGCTCAAGCTTGTGACGAATGAGCAGTTTGATGAGTGGGTAAGGCCCGAGAAGATGGTTTAGCCGATGATTTAATTCGATAATTCGCTGCTTCGCGATCGTGCAATGCGATTGGTAAGTCACCCGTTTCAGACTGATGGCGAAGCACTGAATCAACGAATTGGCTCATTTTGAACTTTTTTACTATTTTTATCTATCAAATAACCCTATCAAAATGAAAACTAGACTACTATTTGTCTGCCTGGCGTTGATTTTTTCCGGCTCACAGGTTTTCGCCCAGCTATCCAAAGCGGAGAAAAAAGAGTGGAAAAAGAAGGCAAAAGAGTTTCGCAAGAACCCTGAAGGCTTAAAAACTTTCACGGAAGCGAAGCAAGTCGCCGACAATACTGTTACCAAACAGACCGGTGACATCAAGCAAATGCAATCACAAATCAGCGATAAGAATGCAAAGATCGCTGAGCTTGAAGATCAGATTGCACGCATGCGCAGCGAGCTTACCTCCGTGAAAGCTGAGTTGGCGGCGTTGAAAGCAAATCCACCAGTCAATCCAATGGATTTTTCAAAGGGTATTGTTTTTAAGGTGCAGTTGGGTGCCTTTAAAAATAAAGATCTGTCAAAGTATTTTGACAACAATCCAAACTTCGGTGGCGAAGCAGCAGATAAAAGCGCGGATGTGCCTCAGCGTATTACAATCGGAATTTTTCGTGATTACTGGGAAGCTGATATATTCAAAAAATATATGCGCGACATGGGCGTGAAAGAAGCCTGGATCGTGCCGTATAACGATGGTGTACGCGTGGAGCTAAAAGATGTAATGGACGCCGCCTTGGCGGAAAAAGCCGCAAAAGCGCAAATGAAATAATTTATAATAAGGTTTTCCTGAAGCAGTGTCCTACGACACTGCTTTTTTGTTTTTATACCTTTGTGTTTATGAAGCGAATAAGTGCAGTTGTCCTGGGGTTGTTGTTGTCGTCTGCTACATGGGCCCAGATCCGTTTAAATCAATTAACTATTAAGAAAGGCGAGACGTACACGATTATAGGTTCTGATATCCTTGTTGTCGACGACTTGATTGGATTCGATGCCATGCCCGGTGAGGATCGCGGTCCGCGCCGGCACGCAGACCGGACAGGCGGAGTAGAAGTTGGTGAAGCGCGCGCCTTGGGCCGCGAGCTTGTCGAGATTCGGCGTCTTGAGCACGGTGTTGCCCGCGCAGCTCATGGCGTCCCAGCGTTGCTGGTCGGTGATGATGAAGAGCACGTTGAGCGGCGGCTTCGGCGCATCGGCTGCTTTTGTTAAGGCACAGAAAGCACAGAGAG
>CASBQM010000502.1 GCA_949127645.1 Synechococcales cyanobacterium PMM_0036 | reverse complement strand
GGGAAACCTGAAGACGATCGAAACCCAAATCGACGATGCCGTGATTCGCGCTCCTTTCAGCGGCACCATTACCAAGCGGTATGCCGATCCGGGTGACTTTGTTGCACCCACGACATCGGCAAGCGACACCTCTTCTGCCACCTCTTCTTCTATTCTGTCTCTCGCCTCAACCTATCAAGTGGTGGCAAAAGTGGCTGAAACCGACATTGCCCGGATCAAAGTCGGACAATCCGTTAGCCTCAAAGCCGATGCTTATCCCGATCAAACCTTCACCGGACGGGTGGCACAGGTGGCAGCAGAGGCAACCGTGACCAGTAATGTGACCAGTTTTGAGGTAAAAGTGGATATTCTCTCAGATACTCAGAAAGTCTTGCGTCCCGGCATGAATGTGGATGTGGAATTTAAGGCGGGTGAACTGACTAACGTGTTGACGATTCCTACCGTGGCGATCGTCCGGCAGCAAGAGGGAGAAGGGGTGATGGTGATGAAGGGAGAAAAATCGCAATTCACGCCGATTAAGACGGGTACTACGGTCGGCAACAAAACCGAAATCCGGTCTGGGCTAGAGGACAATCAGCAAATCCTCATTAGTGCGCCGTCCCCTTCATCGTCCTCCTCTCCGTCGGGCGGCAGTCGCTTGTCTCTACCGGGATTCAACCAGGGCGGCGGAGGTCGGAGGCAGTGAAAACTAAGTCTCAAATCAGGTCTGCTCCAGCGATTCATCTTCAGTCTGTGTCGATCGCCGAAATTCTTTCCATGGCGGCTGAGGCGTTATGGAGCAACAAACTCCGCACGATGCTGACCATGCTAGGGATTATCATCGGCATTACGGCGGTGATTGCGATTACCTCGATCGGGCAGGGTGTGCAAAAGGCGACGGAGCAGCAGCTTCAGGGTTTAGGAACCGATATTTTGCAGGTGCAGGCAGGTGCAGCCCGGAGCGGTAATGTCAGCCAAGGGGGCGGTTCTGCCTCAACTTTGACCTGGGACGATGCTCAGGCGATTCAGAGCCAGGTCTCGGCAACTCAGCTAGTTTCGGCGTACCTACAACAGACGGCACAGGTGGTTGCTGAACAGCAGAATATTTCCACTACCATCATTGGCACTGACGCGAACTATGCAGACGTAAGGAATACGCACCCCCAAGAAGGTCGATTTTTCACGCCAGAAGAGATCACTGCCGCAAAGCCCTTAGCCGTTATCGGACCTACTGCTAGAGACGAGCTTTTGGGCACAGGCAGTATCATAACTGGGGCAAGAATCCGCATTCAGGGACAGAGCTACGACGTGATTGGCGTAATGGAACCCAAAGGCTCTCAAGGGCCGTTCAATCTAGACGAGCAGGTTTATATTCCGCTCACCAATATGTCGGCACGACTGGTGGGAAACAATGCCCTCGCTGGAATTGCCGTCCGAGGTATTTATGTGAAAGTTAAGGCGCCAGATCAGAACAATCCTGACCCCATGGATGCCGCCCAGTTTCAAATCACGAATTTGCTGCGCGTCCGCCACAAAATTTTTCCGCCCATCGCCGATGATTTTAGGCTGACCAATCAATCGGATATCATTAGCACTCTAACCAACGTCGTCGGAATGTTCACGATTATGGTAGTGGCGATCGCGGCTATCTCTCTAATCGTAGGCGGCATCGGTATCGCTAATATCATGCTGGTGTCGGTGGTTGAGCGCACCCGTGAGATCGGCATTCGTAAAGCGATCGGTGCCACCAACACCGCCGTATTAAGCCAGTTTCTAACCGAGGCTGCCGTGATCTCGATTATTGGCGGAGCAATCGGTATTGGTCTCGGAGTTACTATCGGATTTGTCACCGCTCTGATCTTCAAGTTTCCCTTTGTGGTGTCACTCTGGTCGATCGGGTTAGGATTCGGTTTGTCATTTGCGATCGGCATCATTGCGGGTGTAATTCCGGCACGAAACGCTGCCAGGCTTGATCCGATCGCCGCCCTTAGGAGTGATTAATATGGCTACCATGATTTGGATGGAAGAAATTCACAAAACATACCGATTGGGGGAAATTGATGTTCCTGTGCTGAAGGGCATTGATTTGGCGATCGAGGAAGGAGAATATGTTGCCATTATGGGAATGTCGGGTTCCGGGAAATCGACGCTGATGAATATCCTGGGAGGATTGGATCGCCCCACATCAGGACTCTACGTGCTGGAAGGCTATAACCTCAGCGGATTGACCCAAGACGAACTTGCCTACATCCGCAATCGTCGCATTGGCTTTGTGTTTCAGCAGTTCAATTTGCTGTCTCGTTCTACGGCGCTAGAAAACGTCATGCTGCCGATGATCTACGCCAATATTCCCAAGCCTAAGCGTCGCCAGAGAGCGATCGAGACTCTAACCCGCGTGGGGTTGGGCGATCGCCTCTCCAATCGTCCCAGCCAGCTTTCGGGAGGACAGCAGCAGCGAGTGGCGATCGCCCGCGCTTTGGTCAATCGTCCCGCCCTAGTTCTGGCAGACGAACCAACCGGAGCCTTGGATACCCAAACTTCCGCCGAAGTCATGGATCTGCTCAGCGATTTAAACCGTCAGGGAATCACGATCGTCATCGTAACCCACGAACCGGATATCGCAGCTCAAACTCATCGCACGATTCACGTCAAGGACGGTCTAATCGTCTGATTTTGATGAGTCAACAATCCACTCTAACGGTCTAATTTCTCTTTTACCCAACTGCGAAAAGCGATTTCCGCCTCAACTTCATCCTGCTGCGCTTGCTCCAAGAATCGGTAGAGATCCACTTTTTCGACCCAGGGAAAAGTCGGGCTATGGTCAACTTCTCGATAGCCATCTGCCTCAAGTTGAAAAATGCGCCAAACGCGCCCATTAAACCGCCAAAACTCTGGCACACCCATCACTGCATACAGCCGATTTTTGTCAATATCTGTATGCGTTATGTCAACTTCTAGCACCAAATCGGGCGGCGGATCTTCCGTCAAATCAACCTTACGACCCGCAACCTGCGGCTGATTTTGGATGTAGTAAGCATTATCGGGTTCTGCACCGCGATCGAGGTCTTGCCAATCGAGCGTTGTCGAACCCATTGTTTTGAGCTTCATGCCCAGTTCTACGACCAGAATCCGGATGAAGAGTTCGATCAACCGCCCTGAAAATTCATGTTCTTCTGATGGCAAAGTAATCTCCAGCGTTCCACGATCGTAGGTGAGCCGAGCCGCCCTATTCTGAGGCAATGCCGTCAAAATTTGCTGATAAGATTGCCAGGTCAGATTGTGAAATACAACTCGGTTTTCACTGGGGCGATTGGCTTGAAGCGGTTCAGGAGCGGTGCTGACCATAAGGATGTCTCCAAAACTTCATACTTTGATTTTACACTTTGGTAATGTTTATATCACTCAAATCTAGCTTTTCCTAGCCGATTGCCTATCTTGTAAGTTATTGTCGAATTAGCTTGCATTAACTTCTAAATTCACAATATCCTTACTCTATGCCTCCTATTAGACAAAAGTATTTTTTTGGACGCTTAAATATTATTGCCATGTATGAGGATAAAGAGATTTTATTTTGCATGGTCTGCGTCCCGGTGTATCGATCGAAAGTCATGGTAATAGATGGTCGTTTGCTGAAGTATCAGAACTCTCTAATGATTTAGGAGATTTTGTACATGGTTATCTAGTAAAGTTTAGAGATTCTTTTGAAGAGATAATTCGACCTGAGGAAGGACAATTTGATGAGACTACAATTTCAGATAGAGTTGAAGCAAAGTCTGAATTATTTCTTCACATTAAATCTGGTTTGATAGCTTATCATCCCACTGGAAGTGAAATATCAATAAATACTTTTCAATCTAGATTTTGCAAGGTGTTTGAGGAAGCTTATGAGAACCTTTTCATAAGTACTGAGATTCAAGCAATAGAAGAGCGATTTGAGATTTTTGAAAAAATAAGAGAACTTCAAGTAATAGAGAAAATTTCATTCAAGTTGCATCCCTCTAATCCTAATAATACTCCTATATGGAAAGATGCTGATGACGATATAAAATCTATGGGAGCTTCCAGCTATGTTGAAGAATATAGTGTAGAGCCAGGAGTAGTCAAGGGATTAAATCGAGAACGAATTTTAGAGGATGAACAGATCAGAGGAAAGTTCGTTATCGCTGAAGATGGTTATGGAGAGGGCAAAGTTACAGGTACTAGAGATGGAGAGAGAAAAGTAATTAGCACAAGAAGTAATCCAACAACAACAACTGTTCTCGTGAGGGAAAGTGCAGAAGAAACCTTAGATTCTTTAAAGGATACATTAAGAAAACTGTTTGACAGGTTCAAGCCAGATGAAAGATAAGATTTTCAGATATATAATATCTTGGGACTTTCTGATAAGTAGCGCTATTGCCGTCACTCTATATTTTCTATTTCTACCTGACATATCCAATACTTTTGTAAAAGATCTTTCAGGAGTAGGGATTTCAGTTCTTTCAATTGTCTTCTCTGTATATTTTGCTGCTCTAGCAATTATTATTTCTTCAAGTGATGATGATTTTATTCGATTCCTAGAAGTTAAGGGCAGATATCAGCAAATCACATCTACCTTTAGATATTCATTAGCAGTATTATTCCTTGCCTTGTTGTATTCAGTTTTTACATATGCAAATGCCGCAATTCTAATAGAAAGAAAAATTCAGTCTCAGCAAAACTACCTTTTCTGTATTTTTACATTTGCTTTTTTCTATGGTTTACTTGTAGCTCTTTCAGCGACATTAGATTCAATAAGATATGCCTTGACGAGAGTCAAATTTATCAATAAAAAAGATGAGATTGAAGCTAGACGAAAAGATGAAGCTGACAGGCATAAGAAGGACGTTAGCTAATTAAAGATGGAGAATTATATCAAATAAATTTCTATCTTAAAAATTTGTCAAGCTTGTTAAAGAAATATAGCTAGCGGCGCTGGACTGGTCAGCATTGGAATGATAGACCGACTAAACAAAGTCTGCTGGTCATAAGTGCAAGATGTGAGCATCTGTCTGCATTAAAGCTCCTGTTTGTATCAGATAGGCAAAGTAGGTTTTGAGCAAAGCGCTGTCAACCGGGGCACAGGCGATCGTTGTTCCCTCCAGCGCTTTTAGCGTTGCCCTACAGTCAATTTGGGGCTTTTGATCTTGCTGATAAAGCTGAGGAATGGTGAGCTGTTCGGTTGACCAGCGCTTGAGAAAAAAGGGCAGCAGCGGCGCTAAAGGATTGTCCTCGATCGCTGACTGCACCCGCAGCCGCTCTAGCCAGTCCTGATAGGAGCAAATCTGCATGGGGTAGCCCTTGTCTTGCAGCCACTCAGCAAATTGTCTCCAGTGCAAAGGCTGGGGATTGTTGAGATGGAAAGCTTGCCCCAGAGACTCCGGCTGTTGAGAGAGATGGGCGATCGCCTGACTCACGTAGTTGACGGGCGCAATATCCATCCGGTAGTCCAAATCGGGCATACTCCCAAGCTGAATGCAGCCGCGAATCATCAGACAGGTAAAATCATCGCTATTCCAGGCACCCGTCTGGCTGTCTCCCGAAATCAGCGGCGGACGATAGATCGTCACGGGTAAACCCTGATCACGGGCGATCATCACCAGTTTCTCGGCAACCCATTTACTCTGGGAATATCCCATATAAATTCCTTCACTGTGATTGATCGGATCGAATTCCATCACCTGTTTTCCGGCATAGGCGGTAGATTCAAACACGGTTACAGTGGAGACATAGTGTAGCGGCTTTAGAGTATGCTGACTAGCAAGGCGTATTACCTCTTGAGTACCTAAAACATTACTTATTTTTAGACCTGCATAGGGATAGACCCAATTCAACAAAGCTGCACTGTGATGGATTGCATCAATTTGCGATGCCAAGTCCTGAAAAGCATCATCATAGAGTCCGAACTGAGGACGCGCCAAATCTCCTAGCACGGGCACAATTCGCGCTTGAAATGTATCTTTCCACAAGCCGTAGTTACCGAGATTCTGCTGAATTCGGTTGAGTCCCTGAGGAACATCAGCGGCACGTACCAGGCAATAGAAAATGGCTTGAGTTTGGTGCAATAGATCCGCCAGAAGGAATGCACCTAGAAATCCTGTAGATCC
>CASBQM010000501.1 GCA_949127645.1 Synechococcales cyanobacterium PMM_0036 | reverse complement strand
TTCTGATTGTATCGAATTTGCAGCTCACCGCTTTCCAAGCAGTCGCCATAGAATTTCCCTAAAAAGGGAGCCAGAACTCGCCCATTAATGCCGCCATAGGGATGGTTCCAATCGATATCAAAAAAGTTGCGGTATTGAGAGTCAGGTCCATTTTCTAAGACATCTACCAGCATTTGATTTTGACTATCAAACGCCATATGATTAGGCACAATATCTTGAAGCCAACCCAAGCTATGCTGCTGTAGTTCTTGACTCAGGAGTTCAAACTTTTCTAATCCCCCTAGCTCTGGGTTAATCTGTAGCGGATCAACCACATCATAGCCATGGGTACTGCCCTGACGAGCCGCAAAAATGGGAGAGGCATAAAGGTCAGAAATTCCTAATTCATCCAGGTAGGGGACGATCGCCCTAGCTGCATCAAAATCGAAGGCAGTGCTGAACTGAATCCGGTAGGTTGCTAGAGGAATTTGCATCATGATGGGTTTAGACTTCCTGCTTATCTTGGATGATTGGGGGCTGCTCGTCTTGTGTCCCTAGCCATAATTTTGGTGTGGTGAATGAATCTACCCCATGAAACAGGGAACCAATATGTAAGACTCACACTTTAGAGTAGTTTCTCACTTTAGGGTAAAAGCTATTCAAAGTTTGTGGTTAAGGTTGCGATCGCCCTCATCCTTGCCCGTAAATCACTACACTTTGAGGCTGAAGCTTCAAGATTTGCTGTGAAACAATTCCTCTCTGAGTTGGAATCATCTCTGGTGATTCGGAACCGCTACCGCCCCAGACAGTTTCTGTAGAATCGAGCAGCTTTTTCCAAAGTCCGGGAGGTAGAGTTAGAGTTGTTTCAATGGCTTGGGTATTGAAGTTCAGTAAACACAAGACCTGACTGTTGCCGCACCATCGCCGCAGCTTAATCAAATGGTCTTCCTCGCTGACTAGAGCTTCTAAACTCTGGCGATCGAGGTTTGCCAGAGCCGGAACTTGCTTTCGCATTCTTAGCAACGCCTGATAAAAACGCCAGAGCGTTTGATGCTGCCCTTGCTGATGCAAATCCCAGTTCAGCTTGCTGCGCTCAAAGGTATCTTCAGACTGCGGATCATTAGCCTCGCCTTCAGCGTGGAAAGCCGCAAACTCTTCTTTTCTGCCCTTGCGTACGGCGGCTACTAAGTCTAAATCATCGTGGCTAACAAAGTAGAGGAATGGCGAAGTTTCACCATATTCCTCACCCATGAACAGTAGCGGCACCGAGGCAGAGAGCAGCACTGAAGCGGCGGCTAGCTTTTGCGCCTCGAAGGAAATCAGATGGGAAAAGCGATCGCCCTTAAGGCGATTGCCCACCTGGTCATGATTTTGAGAGAACACCACAAATTTGCTAGACGGACAGTCCGAGGGATCGCTACCGTGATACCGCTGACGTAGCTCTGAGTAATCCCAGGTGTACACAAAATTCTTGGCATAGCTCTTGGCAAGATGCTCCGGCTTGCCATAGTCGCCGTAATAGCCAAAGGATTCTCCCGTTACCAGAGAATGTACAGCATGGTGGAAATCATCGTTCCACTGAGCATCTAACCCGAAACCACCTGCGGCGATCGGGCGTACCCAGCGCGGATCATTCAGATCGCTCTCGGCGGTGAGATAAAATTTGCGTCCCTGCTGTTGAGAAAACTGCTCGGTCACTTCAGCTAGCTCTCGCAGAAAATGCTTTGCCCCAAAATCGAAAAAGTTATCAGACGCATCTAGCCGTAGTCCATCAATATGACAGTGCTGAAACCAGTACAGCGCATTTTCAATCAGATAGTTGCGAACGCCGTGGCTATGGGCTGCATCAAAGTTAACGGCATTACCCCAGGGCGTTTTATATTTGTCGGTGAAGTAGGGGGCAAAGCTCCAGATATAGTTGCCTTCTGGTCCTAAATGGTTATAGACCACATCTAGAAACACCGCCATTCCCTGCTCATGGCAGGCGTTAACTAGCCGCTTTAGACCTTGCACGCCGCCGTAAGACATCTGTACGCCGTAGGGATACACGCCGTCATAGCCCCAGTTGCGCGAACCGGGAAACTGGGCGATCGGCATTAGCTCGATCGTGGTTACACCTAGTTCCTTTAGGTCTGGCAGACGGGCAATGGCGGCATCAAAGGTTCCTTCTGGCGTAAAAGTACCCACGTGCAGCTCGTAGATTGCCATCTCGGCAAAGGGCAGATTTTGCCAGGAAGCATCTATCCATTCAAAGCTCTGATCCACCACTGCCGAAGCGCCATGAACCCCCTCAGGCTGAGCTTGGGATGCCGGATCAGGACGATCGGTCTCCCCGTTAAGCTGATAAAAGTACAGAGTGGCAGGTTCAACCTCTTCTACTGTGGTCTGCCAATAGCCCTGAGGCTTACGGTCTAGGGCGATCAGGCGCTCTTTGGGAGCCACAATATGAACGGCAACCTGCTCTAAAAGCGGTGCCCAGACGGTGAATGTACAGCGACCATTGCCGTGATACCAGGAGCCTACTTGCATAATGAGGGAGAAATGTATGAAGTGTTCGGGACTCTTGAAGTAAGGGGTTTAACTCCCTTATTACTGTAATAGCCATATCCTTCACAAAAGTACAACCAAGATCTATCGAGCGATAGAGAGGTTCTACGGGGTATCTGCGGGCGGCGCTGTATCAATACGCTATTTTTAATCTAAGAGGATGTTTGCAGGAATCTTGAATTTCCGCAGATATTTTTTTACAAAGATTTTGTTATGTTGACCCGCTGTTCAGTGCGGGGGCTGATTTTTAGATGAGTGTAGCGATCGCATATCCAAAGAGGGACTCAAAATGGCTTCTGAGATCATGGTTTCTGAGATCATGGCTTCTAAGATCATGGCTTCTAAGATCAAGGCGAAACAAGAGTATGGCGATCGCCACGAGGTAGATAGTATCGAATGTACGATACCGATGCAGCAGATTTATCAACGTCTTAATGCCACACCGGAGCAAATTGCTGAATTTTGTGACTTGTAGAAGAACATTATCCCAATCTTTGTAACACCACGATCGCTCGCTCAATGACAGCGATCGCTTGGTTATGACCATAGCGCTTGCCGTGCATCACGAAACGCGGTTCTTGAGTATCAATCAGGATTTCCCATTCGGTATCATGCAATCCTTTAGGGAGCAAAAAATCCATCTCTTCATGATGGGCATTGTAAAGCACTAAGAAGCTGTTATCGATAACACGTTCGCCGCGTTCGCCGGGAGTCGGGATGGCTTCGCCGTTGAGAAAAATGGCGATCGCCTTGGCAAATCCTTCATTCCACTGTTCCTCTCCCATGGCGCTGCCGTCGGGGTTATACCAGGC
>CASBQM010000500.1 GCA_949127645.1 Synechococcales cyanobacterium PMM_0036 | reverse complement strand
GTGAAGGTGGCAGCGATGTCTTTGTCTTGAGTCCGAAATTTGGATCAAAGGCGATCGCTCAGGTCAGTCTAATCAATGACTTTACCAACAGGCAGGATACCTTGCAACTCACGGGCGTTAAGTTTACAGATCTGCGGATTCGCCAAGGCAAAGGCGATCAGGTCGGTAACGTTCTGATTCAAAAAGCTACGGGCGAGTATCTAGTCATCCTCAAAGGCGTGAAGCGTCGCCAAATTGATGTCGCTGATTTTGGGGCGATCGCGGACACTTCAATTCTAGACGGCAATACAGCTCCAGGAAACAATACAGCTCCAGGAAGCAATGCAGCTCCAGGAAGCACCATTCCAGCGATCGCTGCCGTCAATTCCGGCACTGCGAAGTTTGCGCCTAACGATAGCGAAGAATCGATCGCGGCTACCGGAGCCGCCCGTCTCAAGCTAGGAACTCAAACCATCTACATTGGCACACAGCAAGTTTCTAGCAATAATCAAAACCCGATCGTCATGAGCTTTGACAGCAGCAATTCTGTAAATCGCTGGACGCGGACAGATTATGAAGTGACGGGTACGGATGGTCGCGGATACGGCTTGTTTTGGAACAGCACCAACCTCTACGGCGTGTTTAGCGTCGATGGCACTCAGGGCACTCCTGATCAAGATTTTCGGCGGGTCAGCGCGGGTGCTAGCCAATCTTGGCTAAGGAGCTACGGTTCTGGTGGCGGTGCAAAGGTGGCGATATTGGCAAAGCTGAATCCTGCGACTGGAGAAATGACCGAGGCAGTCTATCTATCGGCAGTTCTGAGCAGTGGCAAAACTAATAGTCTGGCGATCGGCAATCTTGCGGTCAATAGCGCCGGAAATCTGGTCATCACTGCCCAGTCCTACTATGCCCCTCGCCGACCCGACGGCACAGCCATGACTCAAGTTTCATCCGACAGTTCACCCTTCGGCTACATCCTAGAAATTACGCCCGATCTTAAAACAGTTGTTAGCACAGCCGCTACGGGGTGGCAATAGAAAGAATTAACTTTCGTCGCAGTAAATCCAGAGCAGTATAAGCACTCAACTCCCGCACTGTCTCTCGTCCTCGAAACGTCCCAAATTGATACTGAAAGCTCTCTACAGAGTCAGGGCTTGCTAACCCAATGTAAACCAGTCCTACGGGCTTTGTTTCTGTGCCGCCGTCTGGTCCAGCAATGCCCGTGACGCTCAGCCCCCAGGTGGTGCCCAGGCGATCGCGCACTCCTACCGCCATCTGACAGGCTACCTCAGCGCTCACCGCTCCCTGCTGCACCAAAACGTCGGCATCTACGCCCAGCAGATTTATCTTTACCCGGTTGTCGTAGGAAATAATGCCGCCCCAGAAGTAGGCTGAGCTGCCGGGAATCGCGGTCAAAAGGCTACCTAACCCTCCGCCCGTGCAGGATTCGGCAACTGAGACGGTTTGCTGAGAGGTCTTGAGACGATCGCCCACGACTGCCGCCAAAGTATCATCATCTGCACCGAAACAGTCCAAACCGCCGATGTCTCGCAACTGCTGCTCTACTGGGGCAATCAGCCGGAGCGCCTCACTTTCGGTTGCGGCTTTGGTAGAAATGCGGAGTCGGACTTCGCCCTTTCCAGCATAGGGAGCCACGGTAGGGTTCTTGAGCTGAATTTGAGCAGAAGCTTTTTCTGCCAAAGTCGATTCGCCAATACCCCAAAATCGCAGGGTACGGCTGTAGATTGCCCCCTGACTCCAACCCTGGCTTCTCAGATAGGGGACGGCAGTTTGTTGCCACATAGCTTTCATTTCGCTGGGCACACCCGGAAAGGTCAAGATAGTTAGCCCAGCCTGAGGCTGCCAGATTACGCCGGGAGCCGTTCCGGTAGGGTTAGGCAAAATTGCCGCGCCTTCCGGCAGCAATGCCTGCTTTCGGTTGCTGAGAGCCATCGATCGCCCCCGTCGGGTCAGCTTTTCAGCAATATCCTGCAAGACTTCTGGGCGCTCTATCAACGGCGTATTAAAGAAATCTGCCAGAGTTGCAGTTGTCAAGTCATCCGGGGTGGGACCCAGCCCCCCAGTGAAGATCAGCAGAGACGATCGCTCACAGGCAATAGCGATCGCCTTTTGTAGCCGCCGCACATTGTCGCCCACCACCGTTTGGTAATAGTGAGAAATGCCTAGACCCGCCAGTTCTTGCGCCAAAAATTGGGCGTTGCTGTTTAGAATTTCACCGAGCAATAATTCTGTGCCGACTGAAATGATTTCGGCGTTTTGGGCTGCTTCACTCATGCGTTTTTCTTACTGCCTTGCGTGTTTCCTGACTCGCCAACCTGTATAGCTGAGCAGAGCCGTGGCGGCGATCGCGTAGACAATGCCGCTAGGCACTCCAGAGAACACCAAAGCCAAGCTACCTACCCACAGCGTCAGTGCATAGATGAATAAAACCGTGAATCGATGCGGTACGCCTGCTTTAAGCAGACGATGATGCAAATGGCGCTTGTCAGCCTTAAAAGGTGAGTTTCCATGACGCAATCGTTCAATAATCACTGCTGACATATCCAGAATGGGCACCGCCAAAATTAAGTACGGCAGCAAGACCGCAACGGTGGTTAAACCTTTGACTAAACCAATTACGCCTACCCCGGCTAGCGTAAAGCCCATAAAGTAGGCTCCCCCATCCCCCATAAAAATTTGTGCTGGGTTGAAGTTGTAGCGGAGAAACCCAAGTGCCCCTCCTGCCAAAGCGGCTGCAATCAATGCGGCTGGCTGATTCATAAACAGACAGACGATCAGCATGACTACGGCAGCAATGCCTGATACACCTGCTGCCAGTCCATCTAATCCATCAATCCAATTAATGGCATTTGCCATGCCCACTAGCCAGATCACGGTGATCGGCAAATTAATCCAGACGGGCAGTTCTGTTAAGCCCATGAAAGGAATACTCAGAAACTCAATTTGTACACCCACAGACCAGGCGCAACAAGCCACCGTGGTTTGTAGTAAGAGCCTGAGAAAGGGAGAGAGCGTGAACAAGTCATCTGCTAGCCCAATCAAGAAAAAGCCCAATCCGCCCAGGGTAACGCCCCAGATCTCATGTTCTCGATCGGGGGATAAGTTAGAAAATCCGCCCAGCCACCAGACTAGCAATAGCGCAACCAGCGTTCCCAGAAAAATCGACACGCCACCCAAACGAACCATGGGATGCTGATGCACCTTTCGACCGCCGGGTGGATCAAAGTAGCCGCTTTTCAACCCAATCTTCTTAACAAGCGGCGTAGTCAACAGCACAACAGCGGTGGATATGACGAAAGCAGCTAGATGGTAAAGCTGTGGGGGCATCGGTAATCCGTGGTTGCAGGACAAAATGTACAGTCAGGCAGAGTCTACATGAACTTCTGCCCTAAAGCTAGGGTGCTAACAGAGTTTTTCACCATCATGGCTGATTTTGGGTCGGCCTTGTTAAGACTCACAACTGAAGCCTAAATGGCGATCGCAATAGTTTTGCCCGAGAGTATTTCTAACACATGACTCTGAGTTAGCATCATCTGTTGCTAGATTTGGCACAAATTTTTCAAATGCTTTACGTTAGTGGCTAGTGTCAGAATCTCCCGGAGGCTGCTCAACCTTGCAATCTCTTGCGATCTGAAGTGGGGCGATCGCCTTGCAAGAGCATTTTCCAATCCTGGTTCTTTGTTTAGCCCGTATCTACTCTCTACAGGAACGTGTCAAAAATGCGCAGCTCGATCTCACCCCTTACCTTTCAAAAGAGCCATTCGGCATTTCCGTGATACCTCTGCCCAAAGACTCACTAAAAGTCGCCCACTCGATCGACTCGTAAGGCTGACTCGATATGTACGCACGCTCGGTCATCTCAGACATATAGCCGACATAGTGGCTAGCTAAAAAATAGACCGCCATCATAGCTGCCGCAGTTGAAGATACTAAAAATCCCGCCAGCATCAATGAAAATTCGCGGCGTTGGATCGCTTCCTGCATCAGATGCAGTGCCCACGCAATCAAAGCTATGACAAAAAATATGATAATAAGCATTCTTAAATGAGTTTACGAATTGTAATATTTGCACATATTAACAAATTCTCAGGGAACTGTCTCTAAATTTTGCAGTTCAATAACTCCCACACAACAAATGCAAGTCCTGATGGCAGTACGTTTGAGTCTATTGTGGAACGTTCAAACGCTACATTCATAATGTAGCGTGTATTCAAAGCTTGCTATTAAAAGTACATAATTTATGCTGAATGGCAAAGCTGAATTTAAATACTTCTCAAAAGAAAAATAGAAATTCGTTGCGAGTGGTGCTGTGTTTATTGACCACTCTCATTTTGTATAAAAATCTATACCACAGCCGTGCAGGAAGGCTATCTAGCCCTTAGCGAAGAATATTCGGGTAGATGAAGCGACTCATCTCGCGTGAAACCCACTAGACTTTCGATCGCACAGACAACCTGGTTGATTTCGTTTTCGCTGAGACCTGGATACATGGGTAGTGACAGGATCTCCTGGCTGAGCAGTTCAGCATGGGGAAAGTCTGCTGCTGCATATCCTAATTGCTGAAATGCAGGCTGAAGATGGCAAGGAGTAGGATAGTGAATGCCAGTTTGAATCCCCAAATGGGTCAGCCCCGTTTGCAGAGTGACTCGATCGATCGAACAAGCTCTTAGCACTCGGATAACGTAGAGGTGATAAACGTGCCCCTCGGCGCTGTGATTGGCGATCGGCACAATTCCATACTCCGCCAGGGGCGCAAGCAGGGCATCGTACTGCTGAGCAATCCGATAGCGATCGGCATTCCAGCTCAGTAAATGCGGTAATTTTGTGTTTAAAACCGCTGCCTGTAGAGTATCCAGACGGCTGTTAGTGCCATAGTCAGTATGAAAATACTTGCGGGTTGCTCCATAGTTGCGCAGCGATCGCATCGTTTGCGCCACAATTTCTTCTTGCGTCACCAGCATCCCGCCATCGCCAAATGCCCCCAAATTTTTGCTGGGATAGAAACTAAAGGCGGCTGCAATCCCGACTGCTCCAGCCCGATAGCCTTCTCGCTCTGCCAAATGTGCCTGTGCTGCATCCTCAAAAATCAGCAGATCGTAAGTGCTGGCTAAATCTAGCAGACGACGAGGCGACACCATCTGACCGTAAAGATGTACCGGAATCAAGGCACGAGTACGTAGAGTGATGGCTTTTTCGGCAGCCGTTAGGTCAATCAGCGCGGTGTGAGGGTCGCAGTCCACAAAAACAGGCGTAGCACCCGATCGCATTACTCCAATCAGCGTCGCTACAAAGGTATTGGTTGGCAAAATCACCTCATCACCTAAGCCTACGCCACAGGCTTGCAACCCTAGGGCGATCGCATCTGTTCCTGAGGCTACGCCTACCCCGTAGGAAGCTCCGCAGGCTTGGGCAAAGGTCTGTTCAAATTCTAGAAGCGCTTGCCCTAAAACGTAGTCGCCTCGCTGGAGAACGTTTTGGATGGACTGCTCTAACTGAGCTTGAATGGGCTGATGTTGGTAACTGAAATCGACAAAGGGAATCGTTGAACTAGAATCACTCATAACTAAAACTTCATCAACAGAGGAATCAGGAAATAACAGAGGCAGTAAGGCAAATTTACTAGAAATCGCTCTTTTAGTTATGACTAACAGGCTGTGATTTTTGACACCCGATCGCAGTAAAGAGTCCGTGAAGTAACTGAGCTTCGATCTGTATCTTTACTGACCTATGCTGCCACTCTATCTTTTGCCTAGTGGTAGCCTCAATGAGGAAAATGCTGAGTATAGGTATGATCGATCGTGCTACTCAGGGTTTGTACGGGTCTGAGTTTGTACGGGTCTGATCAAGACGGTAAACTAATACTTGTAAACTGGTGAGATTAGCTGAGTGTCGAAGCTACGGCGATCGCTTTTCAACCCTCTAGATTTAATTACCGGTGCGTATGGTCACGTTTCTCTTGGAAGTTGGCACTGAAGAACTGCCCGCAAGTTTTGTGGAAGAGGCGTTGGAGCAGTGGCGATCGCGCATTCCTGCCAGCTTGAGCGAGACTTTCCTTACGCCCGAGTCGATTGAGGTTTACGGAACACCCAGACGGCTAGCGCTACTGATTAAAGGATTGCCCTCTCAGCAGCCCGATCGAGAAGAAGAAGTCAAAGGTCCCTCTGCTCAAGCTGCCTTCAAAGAGGGTAAGCCTACCAAAGCCGCAGAGGGATTTGCCCGATCGCGGGGTGTGTCTCTGGATGACTTTGAGGTGCGATCGACGGATAAAGGCGATTTTATCTTCGTCAATCAGAAGGTTGTAGGTCGTCCCACAGTCGAGATTCTGACTGAGCTGGTACCCCAGTGGATTTTTAGCTTGGAAGGCAAGCGGTTCATGCGCTGGGGCGATGGCGATCTACGGTTTCCCCGCCCGATTCGCTGGCTGGTGGCGCTTTTAGATAGCGCCGTATTGCCGCTAACGCTGGTCAATGGTTCCGAGAGCTTTACTAGCGATCGCCTCACCCAAGGGCATCGCGTTTTGCATCCAGAGCCACTGGCGATCGCCCATGCTTCTGAGTATCTGGCGAATTTGAGAGCTGCCTCGATCGAAGTTGATCCAGAGATTCGGCACGCTGAAATTGTCAGTCAGGCTCAGGCGGCGGCGCAGGCTGTAGGAGGCTATGCCATGATCACGCCCAGTTTGCTCAAGGAAGTGCGTGACCTAGTGGAATCTCCTTCAGCCGTAACGGGCAAGTTTGATTCAGAGTTTTTGGAGTTGCCGCCAGAAGTAGTGATCATGGAGATGGAAAGCCATCAGCGCTATTTCCCTGTTGTCAAGACAGAAGGTTCCTCTGAACTTTTACCCTATTTCATTACTATTTCCAACGGCGACCCGGCTAAGGCAGACATTGTTGCGGCCGGGAATGCCCGCGTTATCCGGGCGCGGCTATCAGACGGCAAATATTTCTTTGCAGCCGATCGCAAGCAGTCCCTAGAAAGCTATTTGCCTCGGCTAGACACCGTTACGTTTCAGGAAGATTTAGGCTCAGTGCGGGCAAAGGTCGATCGGATTGTTAGCGTTGGCGATCGCATTGCCGACCAGCTTCAGCTCAATGTGGCACAACGTGAAACAATCCAGCGGGCTGCTCTGCTCTGTAAAGCCGACTTGGTGACTCAAATGGTGGGCGAATTTCCTGAATTGCAAGGCACAATGGGGCAAAAGTATGCCCTCAGCAGCGGCGAATCGCCCGAAGTGGCAACCGCAATTTTTGAGCATTATTTGCCTCGTGGCGCAGGAGACAATCTGCCGCAAACCTTGACAAGCCAAGTGGTGGGGTTGAGCGATCGCCTAGATACGCTAACAGGAATTTTTAGCCTAGGAATGCTGCCCACCGGGTCGTCCGATCCATTTGCGCTGCGTCGTGCCGCCAATGCTGTTCTCAATATCATCTGGTCAGCAGATCTGGCAATCAATCTCGATCGCCTCCTGACGCAAGTGATTGCCGACTTTGTGGCAGTCTTTCCCCAGACGGCGGCGACTCCCCTCAACGAACAGCTCCGAGACTTCTTTTTGCAACGGGTGCGGACTTTGCTTCAGGAAGATCAGCGTATCGATTATGACCTAGTAAATGCGGTGTTAAGCGACTCTGAGTATGCCGATCGCGCCTTGCAAAATCCCCTGGACGTGCGCGATCGCGCTCAATTCCTGCAAAGTATTCGCCAAAATCAGACCTTGGATGCCATCTACGAAACGGTAAATCGTGCCTCTCGTTTGGCGGCTCAGGGTGATCTGGATACTGTGCAGCTAGAACCATTGGCGATCGTCCGTCCTAGCCTGTTTCAGCAGCCCTCCGAACAGGCGTTTTATGATGCGATCGTCAAACTTGTACCGCAAACTCGTGCGGCTCAAGCAGAGCGAAATTACCAAAAGCTGCTGGAGGCACTGATCGAAGTTGTCCCCATAATTCAAAACTTCTTTGACGGCGCACAGAGCGTCATGGTAATGGATGCTGATCCAGAAATTCGTCGCAATCGTCTTAACTTACTGGGGCTGCTGCGGAATCATGCGCGGATACTGGCAGACTTTGGGGCGATCGTCAAAGGCTAGTCTCGAGATATTAGTTGAAACATTAACTTGAGTACAGTTTCAATAGGTCGGGGAGGTGATCATAACCGTCTACGCCGATCGCTGCAATAATTGCCGATCGCTGCTGCTTTAACAAGGTGCCAAACGCTTCTTCGCCCAACTGTCCGCGCAGGACGGTGAGCAACCCGGCGGGTTGTCGCCAGCTTACAGAGCCGATCTGCTCTAGCAAATACATACCCAAACAAGCCATCTGAATGACCTGAGACGGATTTTGCAGCCGATAGTAGGCTTCAGCCAGATAAGCCAAATTCTGCCCCTGTAAGTAAACATCTCCTGAAACTTGAGCAGACTGAATGCCTTTCTCTAGATAGCCAATCGCCTCTTGGGGCGCTTCAATCAAAATTTGAGCCATGCCCAAACTGCTGAGACAGAGCGCCTGACTCTGACGATCGCCTAACTTCTCCGATAGCTCTAGCCCTTGCTGCAACCGATCGATCGCCATCTCAAATCGGTCTGGGTCAGCCTGTTCGAGCTGCTGGGCTTGAAACACCTCGCTGTAGCCCAAATTAGCCAAAGCATTTGCCTCGCCTAAGCGATCGCCCTTTTGACGGCTGAGAATCACGGCACGCTGGCTGTAGTTAATTGCCTCAGCGTAGCTAGACTGAGCGACCCAGACACGGCTCAGATGGTTTAAATTAGCAATCTCGCAGGCAGTATCGTCAGCGGTGCGGGCAATGTCGAGTGCCTGCTGGTGCAGGGCGATCGCCCGATCAATCTGCCCTAGCGCCCGCATAGAAGACCCTAACAAAGTCAAAATTCGCGCCTTTTCCTGCGTCCCTTCCTCCTGGCGAAGCGGTTCATCTAGGTAACTCAAAGCATCCCGCAGGTACTCTCCCGAAAAAGAGGCGAAAATATTGCCGTACAGAGGGAAGTAAGGG
>CASBQM010000499.1 GCA_949127645.1 Synechococcales cyanobacterium PMM_0036 | reverse complement strand
TGCGCGAATTGCTCGATCAAGCCCATGCGCGCGACATTCGGGTCGTATTGGATGGCGTTTTTAACCATGCCAGCCGCGGCTTTTGGGCCTTTCATCACATCTTGGAATGTGGCCGCGAATCGCCGTATCTTGATTGGTTTATCGTGCAGAATTGGCCGTTGCGCCCGTACGATAACCCTGCCAATCTGCCGATTAATTATGATGCTTGGTGGGGCAATCCGGCGCTGCCCAAGTTTAATATTAACAACCCTGGCGTGCGCGATTATCTGCTCGCCGTGGCGAAATATTGGATCGATTTTGGCATTGATGGCTGGCGACTGGACGTGCCAGAAGAGATCAAAGACGAAGTTTTCTGGCAGGATTTTCGCAAGGTGGTGAAGGCTAGCAACCCGGATGCGTACATTGTCGGCGAAATTTGGCATACGGCGCAAGACTGGTTGCGCGGCGACCGTTTTGATGCGGTGATGAACTATATTTTCAGCCGGGCGGCACTGGGTTTCTTTGGCGCAGAAACATTGCGCGTCGATTACAAGCCAGGCGGTTTTCCGCTCGCCCCACTCAACGCCCACGCCTTTGGCCTGACCATCGATCAGATGCTTTCGCTGTATGAATGGCCGGTGACGCAGGCGCAAATGAACTTGATCGACAGCCATGACACGGCGCGTACGCTTTGGATGGTGGGCGAAGATCAAAGCGCCCTTCGTCTATGTGCCCTGTTCCAGATGACCATGCCCGGCGCGCCTTGCATCTATTATGGCGACGAAATCGGCTTGACGGGTGCGCCCGATCCTGGTTGTCGCGGCGCGTTCCCCTGGGATACACTCAACGCGCAGTCGAATGAACTGCTCGACTTCTACCGCCGCGCCGTTGCCTTGCGCCGCCAATATTCCGTATTAAGCGTAGGCAGTTTTGAGGCGCTCTATGCGGATAATCATCTGTATGCTTTCCGCCGCAATTGGGAAGATCAGACCGCGATTGTCGTTTTTAACGCCGGTCAGCAAGATGCCGTGTTAGAGCTGGACAAATTGAATGCGAATGATCAAAGCCGCACGTTTACGGATGTCTGGCACACGGGGCAATACACCGTGCAAAGTGGCAAGCTGAGCCAAGTAATGATAGCTGCCCGTGATGTAGCCATATTAATTGTCAGTTCGTAAGTTATTTAGGCGTTCAACATAAAAAAGGCCAAGGGATGGCTAGCCATCCCTTGGCCTTTTTGTCTGATGTTGCGGATAGATTAAGGATATACTTGAAATTTATCTACATCAATGTATTGATAGGTAATGCTACCATCACCACAGGTGCTCTGGCCCATGTTGGCAATGTGGATCGTGTGTGTGCCTGCGCCTAAACCTGTGTAAGACTTAACTTGTTGCCAAACTTTGGTCACATTACAAGCATTGACAATTTCTTTTTCTACGCCATCAATCGTAATCGCGGCTTTGCCACGATTTGGAGCCTGGGTGTAATAATAGTCGATGCGATTGCCTGTAAAGGTGAAAGTAGCCGCATTTTCGGCGATATTTGACCAACTGAGTGTGCCGTTCGCTGCCGAAGGCACCGTTGTACTGTTAGGGGTCCAGCCACCGATATAGCGTATCATATAATGGTAGTTGTCGTAGGTGCCAGTCCCCACTTGAGGTGTATCGACCAGAAATGCATCAACATCTGTGTAGTTACAACAATTGTTGATGATATCCATCGTCGTCGCCCCCGAAGCGCCCCAGGTGCGTGCCACTTGATAGCGTTTCGTGGAGGCATAATCATTGCTATACGCCACAGTGGCACCATTATTTTTAACAATGCTAGTACCTCGATTTGGCGCCATCGTGTAGAGCCGGGTGATGGTGTTGCTTGGATGCAGGCCGGCAAGCGTGGTGAGGGTGGCTTTGTTCCCAGTGGTATTGGACCAATTTAATGTGCCTTTCCACGCATAGGAACAGCAAGTGCTAAATGTCCAACTGCCTGTATAAGCTACGGCTGTATTGCCATTGTCATAGGCAATAGGTGGAAATATATGACCACATTTCGTACCACCTGTGCCTGCATACCAGGACCAGACATCGCCAGGATCTGGTGTAGCTGCATAATAAGTGGGACACTGCGGGTTGGGATCTACGGTTGCACCGTTTGACGCTTTTTTCAAAGTAATATAATTGTGTTTGCCTGGGGTCACTGCACTTTGTGGCCAACTTTTCCATCCAGCGTAATTATACTCAGGATGTTGTAATGTGAATTGGCCTGTCATCTCAGGGTCTATCCCTTCATTATAGCCCTCCTCCATGGAAGCAAAACCCTTATAAATGCGATTGACATTGATATTGATATGGGCGACATCATTGCCATTCACGCGTGCAATCCAATAGCTGTCTGTTGTATATTTTACTAACTCAACGGTTGCCCATTGATTGAGTCCGACGAGATCACCGACGGCGCCTCTACATCCGGTATTTACGCCACTCATGGTCCAATATACTTGTGCTCCCTGGGCTAGGCGAAGCGAACAGTCAACGCCGCCATTGGCAGTGTCAAACATTTCTACAAACCAGTGTACGCCATCATTTTGTGCCAGTAATCCAACTTGCATGAAGCATGAATCGACTAGACTTGCGCAGGTATAGATACCCAACCAGCCAGTGGTGAAGTTGCGAGCCACTAAGGTCGTTGGTAATGCCCCTGCATAAATCTGCAATCGATAATCCGTATTATTATATACGTCAAACGTATCGGCGCGGAGCCAACCGTTAACCCAGTTATTGCCAAAAGCATGCACCGGTCTAAGCGTAAACGCCTGCGTAAGTAGTAAGGTCAAAAGTGTAATCTTTCGAAAAATATTCATTCGTTTCATAAGGCAACAGTCTCCTTTCATCGTTTCTCGATGCAATTTCTTAATGCAATATAGTGCAACTA
>CASBQM010000498.1 GCA_949127645.1 Synechococcales cyanobacterium PMM_0036 | reverse complement strand
GATAGACCTTGCGCTCAATAAAGTATTCTGGCAGACGGGCCTCAGTCACGTTTTCCTTCAGGTTTTTTAGCCGAAAGGTCATGCCGAGCTGTGAATGAAAAGCCTCGTAGGTCAGGCTATTGGTGGCTAGCCAGTCCTGAAACTGTTTGGGATCAGTCAACTGGTTTTGTAGCCGGAAATCAATGACGGCTTGCTCGACAACTGCCGAGCCAATGCTGAGATGGCTTTGAGATTGCAGCTCTCGCTCAATCACAAACTGACGAACAATATCGCCAATGAACCCATCTAGCTTGCGGGTTTCCTGAAGGTACTTGAACACCTGCCCCATCGAAATGGGCTGATCGTCGATCGTTAGAAAAGATTCGGATGTCATGAGTCATCCACATATAAACTTGCAACCTCATTATGCCCAAACTCCTTAAGGGTTCATCGAAACTTTATTAAGAAGTAAGGTTGTGTGGATCTATTCCTGAATCCATACACCCCAATCCATACACCAACGGGGGTACAGGAAAACCTATACCCCCGTCCAAAATTTTTCAGTTAGCCTTCAGAGATTATAAACCTCAGCTAAATCTCTAACCAGCGGCTTGAGCTGGCTTTTGAGCGATCGCTGGAGCAGAGTTTCTTCTAGTTTCGAGCGCCGGATCAACCGTGACAAACTCAATATGGTTGAGCAAGGTCGTCACAAAAGCAAACAGCAAGAAAGGGAGAGATAGCACCAAGATTAGCCCTACGGTCGCTAAAGCATAGATGGGACGACTAGCTCCCATGAGTGCTAGTGCAGCTGCCAAACTAATAAACAGAACGACTAGCCAAATAATGATTTGACCGTAGATATCTCCAAAGGTGAGAGTGCAAGCAACCCGGTACTTTCTCATATCCATAAAACGTTTCCTCAGCAATATGCTTGTTAGTGTTTTACATTAAGTCAGGCTCAAAGATAAATATAGAGAGGGATTATCTAAATTTTTTTAAATAAGTTGCAATGTTTCTTTACGAGGCGGCTAGCTGTAAAACAATACTTTCCAGTTCACTTTTTATGAGAATCTATAGTTTAATTTCGATTCTTTCTCTAATCACCGCTGCATTCCTCTTTTTATCATACCTAATTGAGCTGACATGACCGATCGCTTTCTCTTGTTTTACAAACCTTATGATGTGCTTTCACAGTTCACAGACGAGAAATCTGGAAATCAGCGGCATACATTGAAAGATTATATTTCGGTTCCTGATGTGTACCCAGTCGGAAGACTCGATCGAGATAGTGAGGGATTGCTTTTGCTCACTAACAATGGGCGTATACAGCACCAGCTCAGCGATCCAAAGTTTCAGCACCCGCGCACCTACTGGGTACAGGTGGAGAAAATTCCTGATGACTTGGCTCTAGATCAATTACGCCAAGGTGTGTCAATTCAAGATTATCGTACTCGCTCCGCCCAAGCCTATCTTCTCTCGAAAGAGCCAGATCTGCCGCCTCGCAACCCGCCTATCCGCTTCCGAAAATCAGTGCCAACCGCCTGGATTGAGCTGACGCTAACAGAGGGAAAAAATCGTCAAGTGCGGCGAATGACTGCTGCGGTTGGCTTTCCAACGCTGAGGTTGGTCAGGGTGGCGATCGCCCATCTTCGCCTTGCAGGATTACAGCCTGGAGAATGGCGAGAGCTTGAGCCACAGGAACTTCAGTTTTTGCTATGAATATGCGGCGTTTTCGGCGCACTTTAAATCAAAAAGCCTATGTTCTGTAGGAGCATAGGCTTCAGCATCAAACTCGTTTGAGAACCAGAGGTCTGAGAGCTAGGAATCTGAGGGCTAGGGATCTGAGAGCCGGGGATCTGAGAACTACACAAACCTTTGCGAAGACCCTATTTCTGACCATCCATGCGCTTTTCCTTTGCCTTTTCTTGATTAAATGCTGCTAGACGAGAGCCAACATTGTAAGCATCTGAACCCGGATTTTCGTTAGTTGCTACGCCTTCTATAGAGCCATCAATTTCTTGCCAAGCGACAAGACCACCCTTTAACTCTGCGACCTTCAAGAAACCGACTTCACGTAGGCGACCTGCTGCCGATGCAGTCTCCTCATCAGTCTCACCATAGACATAAATATCTCGATTAAATGCCAAGCTTTGAGCAGCCTGAGCCAGTTCATCTAGGGGCAGGTTCATGGCACCCATAATGCGACGATCGCTAAAAGCATCATGGCTGCGCACATCAAGAATGGTCAACCCTGGCTCTCCCCAGTTAAGGCGAGACTTCAGCTCGTGGGCGGTTGCCTGACTGTGAAAACCAGGGGGTGTAGGAATTAGGTCAGGTAGCTTATCTTTTGCAGCTACGATCGCATCTTCGATTGCCATAATACTTAATCACTCGATACATCTTTAGTACTGTAATAGAGTCGGTATCTAGAGCTATCTTTCTAAAGAGGGAGTGTGAAAAGATCATTAGGCTGAAATGTATCCTTAGCAACTGCATTATCTACTTTCAGGGCAAAAGTTAGCAAACGGTCTATCGTGACTGCCCCTCAGGACTGCTGATGTTTGAGCATCTCAAACACGCTCTTATCGCCAATATCATCGGGGATAGCTTGCACCGTCTTCCGCAGCGCAAAGACCATAAACAAAATTGCCCAAGTCGCCAACAGCCCTTTTCCTAGAGCGATCGGCAGTAGCCCTGTCAGATGTCCTAGCAACAGCGCAGGGACGATGAAAGTGAGAAATTTTGTTTCCAAGCGATCGAAACAAAAGGCTTCCTTGAAGAAAATTCCGGTCAGCGCCGCAAAGGTAAAGCCAATGCCCAAAATCGTCAGCGGCTGCTGATACACTGTCAGCGCAAAGGGTTCTGGATTGAGGTGAGCCACGCCAATCGTCGCAATCGCCCCAATCACCCAAAACGCCTGAAGTATCCGATGCAGCAATGCCATGTAGATGTGGATAGTAAGCAGGCTGACTGCCAGTGCGCCAGTAAACAACGTGTAGAGAGGGGTTAGCACTACTAGCGCCATTGGACTACTTCCCTGCCAGAGGATTAGCGCCGTGCCGATCGCAAAACTTAGAGCCGCTACTAACAGTCCGGCTCGGTAAATCCTGACTCCTTGGCGATCGCCATTCGTAATGGTGAATTCTCCAAACTGTCCTTGATAGCTTTCAGTGGGCTGATCGGTCATCCGCGCGCTCATGATCATCGCTCTCGATCGAGATTTTAGAAGAGTCAAAACCATTATCGCCTGTTCACTCAGACTCGATCACGACTTTGATAGAATCCGTCCAATTTAGCCGCAGTTGAAAATGAGCGTCACCACCATTGATGGCAATCTCGACCCAGCCGTGGCTGCCGACTAACGCTAAAGGCTTTCCGGCAGAGACATCGCCATAGACCCGACAGCCAGGAACCATTACCCGATTGACACTGATCGACCAAGATTTACCCCGCACCGCCTCGCCGGGAATGTTGGTAATCACATTGCCAAAGCGATCGATGTGCTGAATATTACCCGTGTAGCCCGTTGGGGTAGGTGTACAGACTGCGATCGGCAGTTCTACCAGCGTTGCCGGATCGATCGCCGTTCCCAAGTCCTGAATGGGGACACCGCTGGCAAGATGTGCCCCCACGGGCGCAAAAATATCCCGTCCGTGAAAGGTGGCGCTAGGTTCGGTGGCTCTCCAGTAGCGCGGGTTGTTTAGCTCCACGGCATGAAGGATCGATCGCCGCCGCGCCAATTCTGTTAGCAGACCGTTATCAGCTCCGACGAGGAAACCGTCTGCTAACTCTAGGGCGATCGCCCGTCTTGTGCCCCCTACCCCCGGATCGACCACGGCAACATGGACGCTCCCCGCCGGGAAATAAGGATAGGCGTTAATCAGATGAAACTGCGCGGCTGCGATATTCTGGGGTGGCACCTCATGCGTAAGATCGACGATCGTCAGCGCCGGATTGACTAGATAAATGGCACCCTTCATCATGCCCACGTAGGCATCATTGAGTCCAAAATCGCTGAGCAGGGTCAAGAGCTTGGGCATGATGAAGCTGGAGAAAGGGACTGCTGACGAATGTACTCGTAAATGGCGATCGCTCCGGCAGTCTGCACGTTGAGCGATTCCACCATGCCACCTTGTGGAATGCTGAGGGCGCGATCGCAGACCTTCAGGATCGCCATTGGGATTCCAGTCAGCTCCTGCCCCAGTACCAGAACCGTTTTCTGCGGAAACACAAACTTTGTCAATGGCATCGCGGCTGGGTTCGCATCCAGCGCAATTAGACTGTAGCCTAACTGCCGCTGTTGACTTAGCCAATCTGGGAGATCATCAGGCGCACAGGTGATTAACGGCTGCCAGTGGTGTGCCGAAGCCGCCAAATTGCGAAAGGGATGGGTTTCAGCGATCGCCAAATCATCCAACACCAATGCCTCCAGCCGAAACGCCTCCGCCGTACGGCAAAGCCCGCCTAAGTTGACGGG
>CASBQM010000497.1 GCA_949127645.1 Synechococcales cyanobacterium PMM_0036 | reverse complement strand
TAATTCGAGGATATGCCGAGTAGCCGCAGATCAGCATTTTGGGGCGGTGCTGCAAGGCCAGATCGCGAATCTGGTCGTAGTCAAGCTGCTCGGTTTCCTGACTTACGCCATAGTGACAGGCTTTGAACCACTTGCCGGAAACATTTACCGGAGAGCCGTGGGTCAGATGTCCGCCATGAGACAAATCCATGCCCATGATCGTGTCACCCGGTTCTAGTAAAGAAAGAAAGACGGCAAAATTTGCCTGGGCACCTGAATGAGGCTGAACATTGGCATGGGCGGCACCGAAGAGCTGCTTAGCGCGATCGATCGCAATCTGCTCTACCTCATCCACAAATTCGCAGCCGCCGTAGTAGCGCTTTTTAGGTAAGCCTTCGGCATATTTATTAGTTAGTACCGAGCCTTGTGCCGCCATCACGGCTGCTGAGGTAAAGTTCTCGCTGGCAATTAGCTCCAGGTGGTCGCGCTGGCGCTGAAGCTCTTGCTGAACCAGTCCGGCAACGATCGGATCGGTGGTTGCCAAAAAATCCAGGTTGGTCTGAGTCACAAGCAAACTCCCATTTTAAGGTAAGAGAACGGGGTAAAAGAGCGGTTAGAAATGGGGGATGGCTGCTCATGCTCAGGTTAGTTTTGCAGCCGTGACCGCACAGCAATAGGCATCCCAGCGTGTGGGCATCCCATGCGAAGTGCCGCTATCCTCCAGTTTATAAATATAACCGCTGATGCTGGTGACTGACAGAGTTTGAGGAGATTCAAAAACAAGCTTTAAACTTGAAGTCGGCGTAATCTTTTGCGTTAATACCGATAGTTTATATAGCCTCTGACTTTTATACCTCCATGCTCCCTTAGCAATCTGAGCGATCGCTAAGGGATTTTTTGCATAGTCTGATGAGCCTGTCCTGATGAATAGGTAAGTTCACCAGAGAAGAGAAGACCCAAACTAGCTGGAGGCTAGACAAATGAACGCTCGTTGTAAAAGTCGCATCTTTAATACTCTATTCTGGTTCGCTACCGAGATCCTGCTAAACGTGACCGGCTTTGATAATTTGGCAGATTACAGCGAATTCATCTTTGAGAATCATTCAGAGATTGAAATGCATCTAGTCATGATGACGCGATCGCTTCCACAAAATTCTCGTAGCTCACTTTTTTTAATCTCTTAGAAAAGATTGAAAATGAGTTCAAAAAAGATTAACGCGTTACTCGATCGCTAACGACACCCGCTCTCCACCCGTTGCCTTCAGGTCAGTCAGCAGTTTCACCACCTTGGAATAGGACATTTGCGGCTCAGCTTGCAATACCACCACGCCTTTAGGATTTTTTGCCAGATAGGCTTTGACTTGCAGCATCAGCGGAGCCGACTCTATGGGTCTGTCATTGACCGAAATGCCCTGTAAGTCTAGCTTGACGATCAAGGGCGGTGGCGGCACCTGCTGCGGCGTAGAAACTTGCTTACTAGGTAGCTGAACTTCCACACCTTGCTCTAAGGAAAGCGTCATAGAGATCAAGATGAAAAAAGTGAGGACGGTCATTAACACGTCCATCATAGGAATCAAGTTGACTTCAGGCAGTGAATTGGAGCCGTGATGGCGCTTGCGTCGCATGAGGGTTAGCCTAGGAAAATTTCTGAGAAAGTGCGCTCACTTTCCCAAGGTAAACAGCTTTTGTCTACGGGTTAGTTAGAACCGATCGCTGCTCAACCGCTTCAAAATGCTGCGGCTCGTACCAATTCTGCCGATAAATTAGCTCTAGCTCTGACCCTTTTTCTGAGAAATAGTCCATCTGCTGCGACTGGAAGGTGACGAGAATGCGGAAGATAATCAGCGCAATGATGGCAACAATCATACCGCTAGCCGTGGCAATCAGCGCTTCCCCAATACCACCCGCCGCTGCGCTTGCCTGTTCGCCAGAACCGCCACCGCCGACGTTAAGGTTGCCAAAGGTCGTAATCAGACCCGTGACCGTGCCCAAAAGACCTAGAAGCGGGGCGATCGCCACCACGGTCTCTAGCAGCTTGTCGCCCTTGCGCATCTTGATGAATTCTTTGTCGGCAGCAGATTCCAGCGCCAGATTGAAGGTTTCGGGAGTAGGTCGTCTCAACTTTAGGGGAGCCAACAAAAACCGCCCGATCGCCAAATCCTGAGCCTGTGCGGCGATCGATCGCGCTTCCTCCAGGCTATACTGAGCCGCATCTAAGACATCATGCACAATCTTGTCTTCTTGACTGAGAAGCTGATACCAAAACCAGGCTCGCTCCAACCCACAAGAAATTGTCACCACCGAAAGCCCCAGCATAGGAGCCATAACGGGACCCCCTTCACGAGCCAGATCCAGCAAATTAGACATATAAACCAGCCAATAGATTAGCAGCCAACAGATTGACTAGAGGTACTTACAGACCTGCATCACTGGCTAGAATAGCTGAACGCCATTGGGGATTGGTTAACAACAGGTGATCACCTGCTCAACAAAAGATTAAGCTTGGTGCTGCCCCCCAAAGATACATAGAACCTTCATAAAACACGCCTTCATGGAAACTCTCAGATTTACTTCCTGTATGGCAGAGAATTTTGCGCCGATCTGTGAAGCGATCGCCACCTATATCAGCCAACAGCTCCAAATGCCGATCGAATGGGTAGATGATATTTCTTGGCAAGCGCGCGAGGAAAAGCTCGATCGCGGTGAAATTCAGGTGGGCTGGATTTGCGGCTTGCCCTATGTTTGGAAGGCAGATCAGGCGGCTCCCTGCATTGAGCTATTGGCTGCACCCGTGATTAAAGGCGATCGCTATCAGGGAAAGCCCGTCTATTTTTCAGACATAGTTGTGCGTCAAGACAGCCCGTTTCGCACCTTCGCAGATTTGAGGGGCTGCACCTGGGCATATAACGAGCCGCGATCGTACTCTGGCTACTACGTCACCCGCTCCCACTTGGCGACCTTGGGCGAATTTGACGGCTTTTTTGGCAAGGCGATCGAGTCAGGCGCTCACCAAACCTCACTGCAATGGATTTTGGACGGCAAGATAGCAGCTTCAGCGATCGACAGCACGGTTCTAGAGCTGGAGCTACAGCGTTTTCCAAACATAGCGGCTCAAATTCGCATCCTTAACGATCTGGGAGCCAGCCCTATTCCGCCCTGGGTGGTTTCGACTCAGGTGCCGCAAGAGTTGCGCGATCGCCTCCGGCAGGTCTTCCTACAGATGCACCAGACTCCAGAAGGGCAAGCCGTTCTCAGCCAGGGCACGATCGATCGCTTTGTGGCCGTGGGCGATCGAGATTATGATGCCATTCGCCGCATGGCAGAGTTGGCAGAAACGGCAAGGCTTTAGCAACACCTGATAGGCTATAAAGAGTAGGCTATAAAGAGGCAGATTTAACCCTGCACCCCTGCCGATTTGAGAGAGCGACACCATGCCCCATACTATTGTTACGAATACCTGCGAAGGCGTTGCCGATTGCGTTGATGCCTGTCCGGTTGCCTGTATCAGCGAAGGGCCCGGCAAGAACGCCAAAGGCACCGACTGGTACTGGATTGATTTTTCCACCTGCATCGACTGTGGCATTTGTTTTCAAGTCTGCCCTGTAGAAGGGGCGATCGTTCAAGAAGAGCGACCGGAGCTACAGAACACCCCCGCGTAATCCTGCTATGGCTTCCATCACCCTGATCATCGGCAACAAAAACTATTCCTCCTGGTCGCTGAGGGCTTGGCTGGCGCTAAAGCAAACTGGAGCCGAGTTTGAGGAAATTCGCATTCCGCTAGATACGCCGCAAACGCGATCGCAGATATTGCAGCACTCGCCCACAGGCAAAGTCCCGGCTTTGAGGCACGGCGAGATTTTGCTGTGGGAATCGATCGCCATTTGCGAATATCTAGCCGAGCTATTTCCCGATCGCCACCTTTGGCCTGCCGATCCGAGGGCAAAAGCGATCGCTCGCTGCGTGAGCGCCGAGATGCACGCCGGATTTTCTCCCTTGCGGCAGAGGCTATCGATGGATTGTCGGAGCCGCTTTGCCTGGAAGGGCGCTCCAACCGACGTTCAAGCCGATATCGATCGCATTCTGGCGCTGTGGTTTACCTGTCGGCAAGAGTTTGGTGAGGGCGGCGACTTTCTGTTTGGCAACTGGACGATCGCTGATGCCATGTTTGCCCCCATTATTTCCCGCTTTGTCACCTACGGGGTTCCCTTAAATGCGATCGCTCAAGCTTATGCAGAAGCGACTTTAGGGCTTCCGGCGATCAAAGAATGGATGGCGGCAGCGGCAGCAGAAACGGAAGTCTTGATCGATCACTAAGCTATTTCATCAGATCAGCTATCTCATCAAATCTTGTAGAAGCCGCACTTTTATAGCTTGATTGGGCTGAATCTGGCGGAGGCGGATACCTTCTAAAAGTCCGAGGAGGCGACGATCGCCTCGCAACACTTCCGATTCGGCATTGAGCAGCAGCGTTTGATCTTGCCAGTTAACAGACTGGGCAATAAATTGACTCCCCGCATCGCTGGTTTCAAACCGTCCAATGACTTCGCTATCGGCGGGAACAATAATGTTGCCCGAACGATCGCGTACCGCTTCATCCAGCAGCAGCACTTCTTGCTGAGCATTGGATAGGGCAATCGGCTCTCTTCCGGCATAACGAAGATTTAGGATAGTTCCCGCCGGAATGAGTCGTTCAGGAGTGGCTAGACCTACTAAAGGCTGACCAAACTCAATCACATTATTTGCGGCAGGCGGCAAGACAGAGAGTGCAACTGGAGACGCTGCTTCTAGCGTTGGCGCAGAATTAGAGAGCGATGCATTAGAGACAGGCGCGATCGAAGAGGGCAAAGGTGCAGCAGTCGGAGCGATCGCGGGTACTCGAATGGCTACCGTTGCCCGATCGCCGGGTTGAGTCGCGG
>CASBQM010000496.1 GCA_949127645.1 Synechococcales cyanobacterium PMM_0036 | reverse complement strand
CCTCCCGCCATGCCCGCCGACTTCCTCAGCCACCTCAACCCCTCTCAGCGCAGCGCCGTCGAACACTACTGCGGTCCTTTGTTGGTCGTAGCAGGAGCTGGCTCTGGCAAAACTCGCGCCCTCACTTACCGCATCGCCAATCTGGTGCTGACCCATCGAGTTGACCCCGAAAACATTCTGGCGGTGACATTCACCAACAAAGCCGCCAAAGAAATGAAAGAGCGGATTGAAAAGCTATTTGCCGAGCAGGAAGCCGAGGCGAAATATGGCAAGCGACTAGAGACGCTCTCGGCGATCGAGCAAACCAGACTGCGATCGCAGGTCTACAAAAACACCACGAAAGAGCTGTGGATCGGCACATTTCACGCCCTCTGCGCTCGAATTCTGCGCTACGACATTGAGAAATACGAAGGGGCAAACGGCAGCAAATGGACAAAGAGTTTCTCGATTTTTGACGAGTCGGATGTGCAAAGTCTAGTGAAAAATATTGTCACTCAGCAGCTTAATTTGGATGACAAAAAATTTGATCCGCGATCGATGCGCTACGCCATCAGCAACGCTAAAAATCAGGGCTTTACTCCAACAGATGTTGAGAAAGATCAGCCAACGTTTAAGGGACGGGTGATCGCCAATGTCTATTCCGAGTATCAAAAGGCGCTGGCGGCTAACAATGCTCTAGATTTTGATGATCTGATCCTGATCCCAGTTCAGCTCTTTCAGCAAAACCAGCAGGTCTTAGACTACTGGCATCGTCGCTTTCGCCACATTTTGGTGGACGAATATCAAGACACCAACCGGACACAATACAACCTAATTCGCTTGCTGGTGACGAACGGAGCCGACTCGCGTAAATTTGCCGACTGGGAGCATCGATCGATCCTTGTCGTCGGCGATGCCGACCAGTCGATTTATTCCTTCCGAGCGGCAGATTTCACCATTCTCATGGACTTCCAGAATGACTTTGGCGACGGTTTGCCCGACGACGACACCCGCACCATGGTGAAGTTAGAGGAAAACTACCGTTCTACCGAGAACATTCTGCAAATTGCCAATGCGCTAATCGAAAACAACACCGAGCGCATCGACAAAGTTTTGCGTCCGACGCGCGGCTCTGGAGAGACAGTCTTCTGCTACCGTGCTGAAGACGAAACCGCTGAGGCAAATTTTGTCATCAATCAGTTGCGCCAGATGGAGTTGACCAACCCAGAGCTAAATTGGGGCAGCTTCGCCATTCTTTACCGGACGAATGCCCAGTCTCGATCGTTTGAAGAAGTCTTAGTTCAGCAAGCCATTCCCTACACGGTGGTGGGCGGACTGCGATTCTACGATCGCAAAGAGATCAAGGATGTCCTCTGCTACCTGCGGCTGGTCGCCAACCCCGAAGACTCCATCAGCCTCAAGCGCATCCTCAACACGCCCCGGCGCGGCATCGGCAAAGCCACGATCGATCGCCTGGAAACCGCCGCCCGTGAGCTAAATGTCTCTCTCTGGCAAATCTTGACCGACGACACCTCAGTGCAGACCTTGGCAGGGCGATCGTCTAAACCTGTCCTTGGCTTTGTGCGAATGATCCAGTCTTGGCAGGCTCAGGTCGAGGAAGCCCCCGCCTCCCAGATTGTCCAGGGCATTCTGGAGGAGTCGGGCTATGTAGATGACTTGAAAACTCAGGGCACGGATGAAGCCCTCGATCGCCTTCAAAACGTGCAAGAGCTATACAATGCCGTTCTGCAATTTGAAGAGCAAAACGAGGCGGCAAATCTGCTGCTATTTTTGGCAAACGCCTCTCTCGCCTCTGATTTGGACAATCTCAATGAAGAGCAGCAGTCCAAAGTGTCGCTGATGACGCTGCACTCGTCCAAAGGGCTAGAATTCCCGGTCGTCTTTCTGGTGGGCATGGAGCAGGGGTTGTTTCCTAATCATCGAGCGATGGAAGATCCTAAGTCGCTCGAAGAAGAACGTCGCCTTTGCTATGTCGGTATTACCCGCGCTAGAGAGCAGCTCTTTCTCTCCTATGCTCGTGAACGGCGACTATATGGCTCTCGGGAATCGGCAAGCCCTTCGCTGTTTTTGGGAGAACTGCCAAAAGAGCTTTTGCTGGGCAGCGCTAGCGGAGCCATCCCCAAACGCATGACGACTCCTATTCGAGAAATTAAGCAGCAAGTTGCCGATGCCCCCGGAATGCATGAAGATGACTGGAATGTGGGCGATCGCATTCTTCACAAAGGCTTTGGCGAGGGTAAAGTCACCCATATCTTTGGGGCGGGTAATAAAATCTGTCTAGCCGTCAAGTTTCCTGGTATTGGTCAAAAAATTCTCGATCCCAAAATTACCCTGCTCCAGCGAATCGATTGAGGAAAGCGTGGTTTATGAGAAGGTTGCACTCTGCACACTTTCTGATTTTTTACAAAATGTTCACGAATATCCGTGGCAGAGCTGATTGTCCACGCTATAATTCTCATCAAGAGAAGCCGTAGCAGACTGGTGTCTCTCAGGTTGCCAGTGGTTAAATCGGCACTATGTGCTGATCGAGGTCTGCTTCAGCAAAGCTTTTAACTTACTTTCGATCGTTAGGTGCCTGTCTTTATGGAAGGTGCCTGTCGAAAAGTCAGTGATG
>CASBQM010000495.1 GCA_949127645.1 Synechococcales cyanobacterium PMM_0036 | reverse complement strand
GGTAGCTTTGTGGAGTCCTTCCAGCGATCGTTTATCTTAGGACTGGCTGTAGTGCTGTTCTCGTTGATTGTTAGCGTTTTGGCGGGTCTGGCTTTCCGCAGTCGTTTCAAAGGCTCTAACGTGATTTTCTACCTAACGATCTCCAGCCTAATTGTGCCAAGCGTTTTGGTTTCGTTGGGTATAGGCATTGTTTTTCAGGTGTTGGGTGTTCAAACTAACTGGTTTACCTCTGGGTTTGGGGCACATTTGACCTGGACGGTTCCCTTTGCTTTTTTAATTATGCTAGGGATATTTAACCGCTTTAATCCTGCCTATGAGGAGGCGGCGAAAGATCTGGGAGCGAGTGACGGTAAGACATTCTGGGAGGTCGTCTTTCCGCTGATTGCGCCTAGCTTGATTGGGATTGGACTGCTAACGTTCACCTTGTCTTACGACGAATTTACCCGCACCTCTCTCGTTTCAGGGCAAGACAACACTCTGCCGCTGGAGATTTTTGGGATGACGACTAACGTGACTTCTCCTGCTCTGTATGCCTTAGGAACGCTGACAACGCTGTTCTCGTTTGCGATGATTGCGATCGCTTTCACCACATTTCAGATGCTTTCCAAGCGGCAGAATAGCTAAAGCGATCGCACTCCCTCAATCAAGCCCTGGCACACGCCCGTCAGAAAATTGAGATCGAGGGTTTCCAGGCGATCGCTGCTTTTGTGGTAATGAGGATTTCGCAAGTTGGCGGTGTCTGTCACCATTAGGGCGGGGTAGCCTGCATCCCAGAAGGGGGCGTGATCGCTACGGCGAGTGTCAGGAACGATCATGCCGCGCAGTCCTGCCGGGAGCCACTCGCAGGGGATTTGACCCGATACCTGGATTTTGCGCTTGAGGTGAATTAAGTCGGGAATGGTGCGGATATTGCCAATGAGAGCGATAAAGTCACCTTGGCGAGGATAAAAATAGTGCAAGCCAGGGGGATACCTCTGGGAATTTGGGGCGCAATCGCAATACCCCAGCATTTCTAGTGAGATCATGAGTCTGAGTGACTGATTTTGTCGTCGCAAGTTCTCAGCGTAATGACGACTGCCTACAAGTCCAAATTCTTCTAGATCGAATGCGACAAGATGCACGGGATACTGAATTGGCTGAGCTGAGAGCGATCGTGCTAGTTCTAGCAACACTGCTATGCCTGTAGCGTTATCGTCTGCTCCGACTGATCCAGGAACCGTGTCATAATGAGCGCCAATGAGGATGGGTGGTTTACTGGAGCTTATCTGAGCGGGTAAGTTTAATCCCCAATTATGATAGGTTTTCCCCCGATACTCAAAGGCGTGATCGGTGACTTCTCCCCACTGTGCGAACTGCTGGCGAATATAGTGCTGCACATAAAAGTGACCTGCGGTCGCTAGAAAAGGATCGCGATCGCGGGCAACCTGCTGGAGATGCGTTAATAAATTTTGCTGGAGATCGAGGAGTGAGGTCGTCAAATTGGAATAGTGTTCTATGGCTGATACTCCCATGCTGATTTTCCCACAAATGCACCAGACCTAGGAGAATAGGGGCAGGGTATTGAAGGAACTTTGAAGATTGGCGACTCCTAAAAGCTATAAGCCAGAAGGCTATAAATCAGTGTCCGAACAGCCTTTAGTGCGGCTGTTGCAGTATGGGCGGACTTATCGATCGCAGTTTTGGCTGGCGACCCTCTTTTCCGTTCTCAACAAGTTTTTTGATCTGGCACCGCCTGTACTGATTGGGGTGGCAGTAGATACGATCGTGCAGCGACAGAATTCTTTAATTGCTGAGTTTGGCGTTCAAGATGTTAAGCAGCAGTTTTTGATTTTGGCGGTCTTCACGGTCTTAGTTTGGGTTTTGGAGTCGGTGTTTGAATATGCCTATGCGCGGCTGTGGCGCAATCTGGCGCAAAAAATTCAGCATAATCTGCGGCTTGATGCTTATCGGCACGTGCAAGACCTGGAGCTAGAGTATTTTGAGTCGCGTAGCACGGGCGGACTGCTAGCGATCCTCAATGATGATGTCAATCAGCTAGAGCGGTTTCTCGACTTTGGTGCCAATGAAGTCATCCAGGTGATTACGACTGTTTTGCTGGTGGGCGGCGGATTTTTTTGGATTGCGCCCAGCGTTGCCTGGATGGCGATGTTGCCGATGCCGTTCATTTTGTGGGGTTCGATCGCCTTCCAAAAGCTGCTGGCTCCGCGCTATGCGGATGTGCGCGAGAAGGTGGGTTTGTTGAGCGGTCGCCTGTCGAATAACCTGAGCGGCATTGTCACAATCAAAAGTTTTGTTACTGAGAACTACGAGGTCGATAGGCTGCGGCTAGAGAGCGAAGCCTATCGCCAGAGCAACCGTCGAGCGATCGCCCTCAGCGCTGCTTTTGTGCCGCTAATCCGGATGATTATTTTAGTGGGCTTTACGGCGCTGCTGGTATATGGCGGCTTGCAGGCGGTGGAAGGCAAGATGGCGGTGGGCATTTATAGCACGCTGACTGTGATGATTCAGCGATTGCTGTGGCCACTGACTCGACTGGGCGAAACCTTGGATCAGTACCAAAGGGCGATGGCATCGACGAATCGGGTGATGAACTTGTTGGATACGCCGATCGCCATTCGATCGGGTCAGAAGTTTTTGAATTCAGGCAATGGGCGATCAATTCGAGGCGAAATTGTCTTTAAGGACGTGACTTTTGCCTACCGCGATCGCACTTCTGTGATCGAGCATTTGTCGCTGCATATTCCGGCAGGAAAGACGACGGCGATCGTGGGTTCTACGGGTTCGGGTAAGAGTACGCTGGTGAAGCTGTTATTGCGGTTTTACGAAATTCAGTCGGGCAGCATTACGGTCGATGGCATTGAGCTGCGCGATTTGGAGTTGCATAATTTGCGGGGAGCGATCGGGCTAGTCAGTCAGGACGTGTTTTTGTTTCACGGCACGGTGCTAGAAAACATCACCTACGGCAGCCCTGCGGCAACATTAGCTGAGGCGATCGCGGCGGCAGAAGTTGCCGAAGCGCAAGAGTTTATTGATCAGTTGCCTCAAGGCTATGACACGATTGTGGGGGAACGGGGACAAAAGCTCTCAGGCGGACAGCGGCAAAGATTGGCGATCGCCCGTGCGGTGCTAAAAAATCCGCCGATTCTAATCTTAGATGAAGCTACTTCTGCGGTGGATAACGAGACAGAAGCCGCAATTCAGCGATCGCTTGAGCGAATTACCCAAAACCGCACTACTATTGCGATCGCGCACCGTTTGTCTACCATTCGCAATGCCGATCGGATTTATGTGATGGAGCAGGGCAAATTGGTGGAGCAAGGCAACCACGACGACTTGTTAGAACAGCGGGGTATTTACACCAATCTCTGGCGCGTTCAGATGGGCGTACGCTCAGCAGGGCAATAGCTCACGCTTCAAGCTCCTGAGGTTTATTCTGAGACTTTAACTCTGAGAGATGCACGATAAATCTCTCACCCATGACGGCAATGCGATCGCCCTCCATTAGCTTGCGTCCGCGCCGGGTCTCCATTTTGCCGTTGACTTTGACTTCGCCGCTTTGGATCAGTAGCTTTGCCTCGCCCCCCGTCTGAACTGCACCTGACCATTTCAAAAATTGATCC
>CASBQM010000494.1 GCA_949127645.1 Synechococcales cyanobacterium PMM_0036 | reverse complement strand
TGGCGCGAGGCTGTTCCAGACTGCCATTCACGCACTTGGAGAATTCCATAAAAAAGATGATCCAATGGTTAAGATGGTTTACCAGTGATTTCCACAAACCACTTTGCTAGATTAGGCAACCGTTGAATCTGTTGTTCCAACTGAGCCATTGCTTGTTGGGTTAGTTTCACTCCCGTTTTGTACACGGTTTCAACCAGGGTGACTACTGGTTGCTTCCCTTTGAAGCTCAGGGTTTTGGCAAAGTGCAAGACCGTCTCTATGGTATCGAGTAAACTGCCATTCCAATGTCGCTCCGCTGAGCATTACAGAATTAAGGCAGGTAGAACTTCTCCAATTCTGCCTCGGCATCACGCACAATAGAGGAACAGATCAAAAATTTTGGCTTTCCCATCATAAGGGTTAAACAGGGTTCAGTCCTCTGTTGTGGCAGTGAAGCAAGGGGACTTTAACTCTACTCCCATCCATCAGAATGGCTGTAGGATGTTCACATACTTGTGTCTCTAGTCCTGTGATTATAGTTACGTATTTTACGTATTTGTAGTTATGTTTTTGGTGTGTTCAGCGTTATGGAGCTGACGGCTATGTAGCAATGCTCTAGCCCAATCTAGTCCAATTATTTTGTCAGTCATCTAGCTCAGCCTTTGCCCAACGAATGAAACTGACCTCTGAACCCCAGGAGCAGAAGCCATTGGAGCGATCGCTCCCTGTAGAATCTGCTGGTATTAGCGACCTGCTCAATCGAGTTAAGCCCAAACCTGAAACGACGCTGCTGCTGCTGGCGGTTCTCATTGGCATGGGCGCGGGTGCAGGGGTGGTGCTATTTCGGACGCTAATTCATTTCATTCATGGCTTGATGTTTGGCGAGGTCTCTAGCTTCTTTTCTCCTTGGGGACATTGGACGCTAGCGCTGATCCCCCTCTTGGGCGGGGTGTTGATCGGGCTATTGCGCTGGCGAATGCAAGACTTCGGTCCCGGACTGGCAAAGCTGATGGAAGTGGTGCAGGGCAACCGTGAGGTGATGCTGCTCAATCCTGTCACTAAAATGGTAGCGGCTTCCATTTCGCTAGGTAGCGGTGCGTCTTTGGGGCCTGAAGGTCCTAGCGTAGAAATTGGCGCATACTTCAGCTTGCTGCTGGGTAAGGCGTTACAGGTGTCACAAGAGCGACGGCGGCTGTTGCTGAGTGCAGGCGCGGCGGCAGGTCTGGCGGCTGGGTTCAATGCGCCGATCGCCGGAGTGTTCTTCGCCCTAGAGGTGGTGTCCCGCACGACTTTTGCGGCTTCAGCGGCAAGTGCAGTTTTGCTTTCGGCGGTAGTAGCGGCTTGGATTGCTCAAATTGGGTTAGGCTCTCAGCCAGCCTTTGCGTTACCCGCCTACGAGGTGCGAAGCTTGATGGAGCTGCCTCTATATGTGGGGTTGGGTCTATTGGCAAGTGGGGTTTCGCTGCTATATGTGCGATCGCTCAAGTTTTCTCAGCGCTGCTTTCAGGGTGAGGTAACGGGGTTTCACTGGCTCGCCAAAATTCCGCGACCCTTCCATCCGGTTATGGGAGGGCTGTGTTTGGGCATTGTGGCGCTATGGCTACCGCAAATTTTAGGGGTAGGCTACGAAACCATTGAGTCAATGCTGCAAGACGTGCAGTTTCCGCTGTCGTTGGTAGTGTCGCTGCTGGTAGTGAAGCTGCTCATGACGGCGCTGAGCTTTGGCAGTGGCTTTGTGGGCGGTGTGTTTGCCCCGGCGCTGTTTTTAGGTGCGTCTCTAGGAGCCATGTATGGCAAGGTGTTAGCCCTCGTACCGATGCTGCATGACTACATTGCCTCGCCCCCGGCTTACGCCATGGTGGGAATGGCAGCGGTGTTGGCGGCTAGCGTTCGTGCGCCCCTGACTTCGATTCTGCTGCTGTTTGAGCTGACGCACGACTACCGAATTGTGCTGCCTTTGATGACGGCAGTGGGGCTAAGCATCTGGCTAATCGACCAGCCGCAGCCGCAGGTGGTGATTGATAACACGCCTGAGCCACAGGATGAAACGATTGCCTCCTTAGAAATTCCAGATATTACCATTGCTGAAGCTATGCATTTGACTCCGCTGCAAATGCCCGCAGATCTGCCGCTTGCCACCGCAATTCAAACGCTGATAGAGCGCCGCGATCGCAGCGCTTTAGTGATAGGAGCCGAGCAGCAGCTTGTAGGCATTCTGACGCTGCAAGACATCAATCGACTCTTGGCGCGGGCAAAATCGGAGGGGGAGAGTGAGGCACTGTTAAGCCAGCCTATTCAGCAACTCTGTACGACAAAAGTTCTTTCTGTCTATGCTGACGAGCTGTTGACAGAAGCGATTTCCCGGATGGCAACCCGTGGACTCCAGCAGTTGCCAGTCGTTACCTGCGAAGATCCGCAGCGTGTCATTGGGCTACTGACTCAAGAAGATGTGGTATTGGCACAGGCGATCGCCCATACCCGCGATGCGTTTCAGCAGCATCTTGCCCAGCAGATCGAAAATATTGCCCATCAGGCTGAGAGCCATGCCAACCCATCCGAAAGCCATGCTAGCCATGTAGAAGATCAGGAAACGGCGACCATCGCGCCTCTCTAGCAAACTGCATCACAGCCCTGAAATAAAGCTAAATTAGTTTAGGTACCCAATTCGTTTCGGTACCTAAGTGCAGTTCATAAGAGCTATAGGAACCCCATAGAATTCATGGATAACGAGCAAATCATATTATTATCCAGCCGAGAAATTGAAAAAATGCGTCAGGCAGGGCAGGTCGCTGCCCAACTATTGGACTACCTGGAGCCAATGGTAAAGCCTGGAGTCAGCACGCTAGAACTCAATGATGCTGCCGAAGCCTGGACGCAAAAACGCGGCGCTAAAAGTGCGCCCTTGGGCTATCCAGCAGGGGGCAATAACCCTTTTCCCAAATCTATTTGCACTAGTGTCAATGAAGTGGTCTGTCACGGTATCCCTAATGCCAAGCAGATTTTGCAGGAAGGTGACATCATCAACATTGATGTTACGCCGCTGGTCGATGGCTACCATGGCGACACTTCGCGCACCTTTTTTGTGGGAGAGCCTTCGCCGATCGCCCGTAAGCTAGTCGAAGTGACCGAAGAATGCCTATGGCGAGGTATTCGCGCCGTCAGACCAGGCGGCAAAATTGGCGACATTGGCGCAGCGATTCAGGAATATGCGGAAGCCCAAGGGTTTTCAGTCGTCAAAGATTTTGTCGGTCATGGGGTGAGCCGAGTCTTTCACACTGCGCCACAGGTTCCTCACTACGGCTTTCGAGGTCGAGGCAAGCGGATTCGCCCTGGCATGGTGTTTACCATTGAGCCAATGATCAACGAAGGCATTTGGGAAGTAGAGGTAATGTCTGACCAATGGACGGCGCTCACGAAAGACCGCAAGCTGTCTGCCCAATTTGAGCATACGATCGCCGTCACCACTGAAGGTGTAGAAGTGCTAACTCTCCGTCCGGCATTAGTTCCCACCGCGTGATCCTAGACCTAATGGAAGGCGATTTAGCGCTGATCTGAAAGCTAATCTCTAAAAGCTAATCTCTGATAGCTGGGCGAACCTCTTGGGCATTCTGTCAAAAGAGGAATAGCTGATAGGGGTGAAGCATGAAATACAGATTAGGTGGATTGCTCATAGGGATCTTGGCGACCGTTGCGGCTCCCGCCGTCGCTTCTCCTGACGAAGTGCATCAAGTTTCAGCATGGCGATCGCAACTTCGACAGGCAATGTGTAGCCAAAGCTGGTCTCAGGCGATCGGCGTTTCAGGAGCGCTTGTAGGCAGTGCAATTCAGCCTAGTGAAAGAATCTGGCTGCTGGCACTCCGGCAAGATCTATTCGCCTATCAAACTGGAGCCGTTCCCTTCTCCGGCTGTGAGGGCAATGTCATGATGGCAGGAGCCACCCGGGAAAGTGTCAGCCTCCTGGCGGCTCAATCTTCTTTAGATTGGGAAGGTACGTTAGCGAGGATGGGTCTATCTGGCGCTCCTGATTCTGCTTCCAATTCTGACACTATGGCGATCGCCGCCTTAGCCACTCAGTCAAATTCAGCCCCATCAGGGAGGGCTGACGACAATGCACAGGTTGCATATGCAGCCTGTCAACCCGTATGGGCTGGGGATTTTCGCGTTGCCAGCGGAGCCGTTAGCAATCGCTGGGTCTACGAAATCTGGCAAAATATTGACACTTTTTACCTCCAGTACTGGCGGCAAAGTCAAACCTGCACTCAAGCCGTTACTATGGGCGGTTTTCCAACTCAGCAAGCAGCCCGCCGATATATGTTCGATCTTCAAAGCAATGAATCTGTTGGCAATATCCCCTGATACGGGAATCTATCAAAACCTCAACTGTCGTCGAATGGCAAAGCTCAGCAGCCGACCTGGATTTTTGGAGTTTCTGAGAATCTTGGGGCGCAGGTATTTACCCAATACCAGACGAGCAATCCCTTTGAGCCGAGCCTGTAGACGCGCCCAGAAGAGGCGGAGATGGGGGTGGGGAGCTGCTGCATAATCGGGTAAGAACGCCAGTTGATCCCACAGCACATCTGCTCTATGGCGACCGCTCATGCCGTTATGCCGATGCTCTGGATTGGCTCTGCCGCCGTGTTCGCCATAGTTGCGAAAAGGAACATAGTTCTTGAGGTTTTGGGCACGCAAAAAGCCGTCAATTTCAGAGTCGAAATTGTAGTATCCTGTGCCGTGCTTTGTGGCGATTTCGGCAACAAAACCTTGCAGCGCTTTGGCTCCTTGAGGCGTAAGAATGTATGCTACCAATGCCGTCGAAAATCCCTCCGCAAATCCGTCTGCGGTGACGCTGTAGATCTGGGGCGCACAGGTATAAAGCCATGCCATGCCAACATTTCCCAGCACGGTTGGATTAAAGGGCAGCGGCAGTTTCTCTAAGCCAGCGATCGGCACAAAATCAGCTTCTACAATCAGGGTGGGCTGCTGTACCTGAGCGGCGAATTCCCAGGCTTGGCTGTGATTGAGCAAGCAGCGGTAAATGGATGCGTAGGTCTGATATTCAGGCTTGTCGGTTTGCCGTAGCACCGCGCACTCAAACCCTGCTTGGGTAAAAGTCAATTGCAGCCGATCGGTAGATTCTCGATGCGCCAGAATTAGCACCTTGCCTACTTGATGAATCAGCGTGTTTAGGTTGGCATCGTTGTCCAGATTAGAATGAGCGGCGATCGCATTCATACAGGTTCAGAGTCTCCTCAAAGTTGACGTTTTGAAAGATTGAACGGATCAACGGGCAGACATCGGGTGTAGGGTAGGATAATCTTCCTTTTCTCTACTCTTCTTGTGACTGAATGAGCGCGATCGCCCATATGTTTGAAACTATCCTGGGTGCAGATGCAGTCTGTACTGGGGAAGCCCTAAAGGCTAACTCGCCCAGCCTCCAATCTCAGATTGCCCAAGCCATCACGCCAGAGACACAGATTGACTGCATCATTTATCCCAGCACTCCGGTAGAGTTGGCAGAAGCGATCGCCTGTGCCCATACTCAGCGGTGGCGAGTCTTGATTTGCGGCAGCGGCAGCAAGCTGCATTGGGGCGGTTTGGCGCAAGGCATTCGAGTCGTTATCAGCACCGCTCGGATGAATCGGCTGATTGAACATGCGGCTGGAGATATGACCGTCACTGTGGAAGCTGGAATGCGGTTCGCCGATCTTCAGGCTCTTCTAGGAAAGTCAGGGCAGTTCCTCACCGCAGATCCGGCATATCGTCAAACTGCAACCCTAGGTGGCATTGTGGCGACGGCAGACACGGGCGCATTGCGGCAGCGCTACGGCGGCATCCGCGAATTCCTAATCGGCATCTCTCTGGTAAGAACGGATGGTCAGGCAGCAAAGGCGGGCGGACGGGTGGTGAAAAATGTGGCTGGATATGACCTGATGAAGCTGTTTACAGGCTCCTACGGTACGCTAGGGGCGATTAGCGAACTCACTTTTCGGCTATATCCCTTACCTACCGCCTCCCAGACCGTGGTATTGACGGGTGCAGCAGAGGCGATCGCTCAAGCTGCCGCCACGCTACTAGCTTCTGGATTAACCCCAACGGCGATCGAACTGCTTTCGGCTGAGGCGATGAAGGCGCTGGGCTTCAGTTCGGGTCAAAGCTCAAATCTAGGTTTGATAGCGCGATTTCAAGGCATTGAAATCAGCGTAGAAAAACAGGTAGAGCAAGTGCTAAAAATCAGCTCCACGCTAGGCTTGTCTGGCGTTAATTTGACCGATGCCCCTGAAAGCTCTCTATGGCAGCACTGGCAAGAATTGATGGAGCATTTCCTCCCTGAGCCACAGATTTTCTGCAAAATAGGAGTATTACCC
>CASBQM010000493.1 GCA_949127645.1 Synechococcales cyanobacterium PMM_0036 | reverse complement strand
GGCTCTCATAACATCCACTAATTAATGACGCTTATGGGTGAGCTGAGAAGATAAACAACGTTGCGTTATTATCCACGATAGCTTGGTCGAATACATCCACAAACCCGTCTCCATTTACATCAGTACTGTAATATCCAAATGCAAATACTCCTGCATCATTATCAATTGTTGACTGATCAAATACATCGATAAACTCATCCTGTGGATCAATATCTCCGCTGTACATTGCCCATACTCCAACATCTACTAGTTTCATATTGTTACCATACGATTGACCATTGCCAGTGCTGAAATCATAACTCGTATTTGCACTCAAGGTGATCGGCGATGAACTCCATGTCTGTAATGCATTTCTGTGAAGTACCGCGATATAATAACTTCCTCCACTCAATGCTCCAGGGAATACTGCTGATGCTTGTCCGTCTGTATGAAGCATCGTTCTTACTGTGGCTACTATAGTCGCTGGACTGAACTGATCATGTAGTTCTACCGTGATCGTATCACATTCATTGGCTGCAGCAGCAACTCCTTGAGCTGATAAGGTTGCTACCATCTGACCTCCTCCAACATAATAGCCTTCGATGATCGCAGTTATATTCAAGGTTGCTGAAGCATTATAGGTGAAGACTCCCGTACTGCTCACTGAACATATTCCTTTCACCACACTTATCACTCCTGTACTAGCGCCAGAAGGAACAACGGCTGTAATCTGTCCGCTATTCACTACTGTAAACGAGGTGGCAGAAACTCCATTGAACAATACATTAGTGGTTCCTGTAAAGTCTCCTCCATTAATTGTTACAACAGTTCCACTAGATCCGCTCGTTGGAGTAAAGCTACTTACCACCACTGCTGATGGTTGGGTGATTGTTTCTTGAGTGAATTCAACACATCCGTTAGTATCGGTAACCACCACAAAGTATAATCCTGCTGGCTGACCGCTTAACGTCGCTCCACTACTTAAAGGAACAAAATTGGCGTCGTACCAATCAATCTGATAAGGTGTAGTTCCACCACTTACCGTCGCTGTTATTGTTCCATCGCTTCCTCCATTACAAGTTACTGCCGTTGGGGTAGTCCCAATTATTATCGGTGCTGGTTCTGTAATCACAACAACGGCTGTGTCCGAACATCCAAACTGATCACTAACGGTGACGGTATAGGTTCCTCCTGTTAATCCAAAGATTGATGCGCTACTTTGTCCGCTGCTCCACAAATAAGTATATGCTCCGCTTCCTCCTGTTGTACTCACCGTAGCACTTCCATCACCCGAACTTGCACAACTAACATTGCTATGTGCAGAGATTGTGGCTACCAATGGTGCATTACCAGGAACTACCAGAGGTATTGCTCCTGAGTTACAACTTTGTACCACCAAACCATAATTATCATAAATAGTGAGATAATAAGTGCCCGGTGCAAGGTTTGTTAAGGAGTCGCTAGTAGCAGAACTAACGGTATCCCTTACCGTATTGGTGCCATCCGTCCATACATAATGGAAAGGTGCCATTCCGGCTGTGATATTTGCTATTACTTTTCCTGTGTTATTGCCGCATGCCGCTGGTGTAATTACAGGTATTACGGTAACACTTCGTGTGATCACACTCACTGTATTCGAATAGGCAAAGCAACCATTTGGTAACATCACTTTCGCTTGATAACTAGATCCGTTAGAAGACGATATTCCTGTGCTAGGTGATAATCCACTTACAATACCTACCCACTCCACTGTTGTTCCTGCTGGATAACCTCCAGAGTAAACTCCTGTATCTCCAACAAATAATAAAATCTGATCAGGGAAACACAATAACGTATCGCCTTGTGAAATCTTTGGTTGTGGTAATGGGAAAGTTGCAATCGTAATTGAATCTCTTCGGAAACATCCTGTGCCGGTTTCACTAACCGTTACTTGATAGGTAGTAGTAGTAGTTAAACCTGATTTTGGATTACTGATTGTGGCATTATTCAAATTACCTGCAGGAGTCCATGCGTAAGTAAGACTTGATGCTACCGGAGGACTAAATGTATAAATCTGTCCTGAAGCAGGTTTGGAATTTATGGTAGTTGTTTCTGTTGAACTTGCAATAGGCGACGCACTAGAATTATTTAAGCTAACAAGCGTTCCAGCTGCTACTCCTTTAATACCGATAGAAGCACCTTCACTTCCATTTAATGCTGCACTTTCCTGGTTATAGACAAATTCTACTTTTCCATTGGCTTCATACAATCTTACTTGGAAGGAGATTGTTGGAGAAGTCACCGTATAATACCATCTCCAGTTTAGCCATTCGAAAGTAAATACTCTTGATCCAGGTGAACCTGTAGTGAGATATGATGCAGTTCCAAGTGACCCTTGCATATCATCCCAAAGCGGAGCGATGATTGGTGCTCCTGTTCCAGATGTTAGATTATTAGTTAACGAAGAATTAGCAGCGCCAAAGGATAATATTCCATTAGAGCTTGCATATACATTTGTATACAATGTTCCATTAAAATTAAAGCCAAATCCGATTGGCAATAATCCGGAAGCAGCATCATCTACTTGTATTATTGAAACATTCGTTCCGCCTATAAGTGGCGTATAACTTCCCGCTGATGGAGTCATCGTATAAGCACCACTAGGGGGAATAAAAGGAGTAGCTACTAAAGTAATTTGAGCACTGTCGCCTGAACAAATTGATGATGGAGAATAGGTAAGCGAGCTTATGGTTG
>CASBQM010000492.1 GCA_949127645.1 Synechococcales cyanobacterium PMM_0036 | reverse complement strand
GAGATATATTGCATATTGATTTATATCTAATTTATATCAAATCGTGTTAATATCTGACGTGAAAACTAAAACAGACCTCAATGTTCCGATCGCAATCCAGTGAGATCGCGTTCAGGACTGAACTTTCTTCATCCAAAGTGTTCTATGTCCAGTACCCCTGTCTTTCTAACTGCAACACTGCCTGATATCCTGCCTCAAAATTTGCCGACGACTAAATTTCAAATCGGTCAATATGTCTGATGGGCATATGTTTCATCTCATGATTTTGGTCGTATTGCAGGCATAGTTTGGGCTTCTAAAGCAAGCACTCAAGCGATCGGCTACCACTACGCCATCCAACTCGACCCCTCTAGCCATTCCTATGCAAACGGCATTCTTACCGATTGGGCATTCGAGGAAGATCTGGAACTCTACACGCCCGATACCCAAACACCCGATCGCCCTCCCTTAGACCTAGACCCACAAGCTTCGCTCCACACAGACTGAGTTCACCCATGCCGATCTACCCTTCTGCCCGCCAGTGGTATCTATTCGCCATGTACCAGCGGTGCCCCTTACCCCTACATCCTGTCTTGTTTCTCCAAGATTGGGTCGTCTCCTACAGCGAACTCAGCAAACTGACAGGCGTCTCTCAAAGCACCGTTGAACATTGGTTTACCACTGGCGTTTCCCATCGTGAACCTGCTGCCCGCTGCTGCCGTCGCTTGGCGATCATCGATTACCTCTGGCGCAACGCGGATCGCATCACCCCCGAGATCATCCAGTCTTGGTGCCATTCCACCCACTAAAATAGAGGCTCGTTGTCGCTGTGACAAGATTTGCTGGACTCTGGAGGAGCCAGCTTTTTTAATGAGGAGACACAGACCTCGTTGTTCTTCTGACTCCCATGGGTAATCTCCTTCAGGCAACCGTTTCCATCCAGGGCAATCGTCCCCTGTTATTTAACCATCTCCCTCCTTCCCCGGACTTTGGGCAACGCAAAGAACGGGGCGGCATCGCCGGCAATGACCCCTCTGAGTGGCAGCGGAGTGTCTTAGCCATTCCTGAGAGCCATCAACTCTATCTGTTGCCTAGCTATATCTTTGGCTGCCTGCGAGATGCCGGGCGCTATACCAAGCGCAATCGGGTTAACTTGGTCAGTTCGATCGCTTCCACCTTGACTTTACCGGAGCGGCGGATTCTGGTAGATCGCTACTTGCCCGAAAGCCCAGCGTTCTACTCTGAGGAAGCCGATGAATCGGTCTATGTGTTCATGTCCATTACCGGGGGCATGGGCAAGAAGGGAGCCAAGAACGTGCGCTATCGAGTTGCGGCATCGACCGGGTGGCAATGCCAATTCTTGCTCAACTGGGATAAAACGATTGTCTCGCGCAATGAGATGGAAGCTGTGGCGATCGATGCTGGGAAACTGGTGGGATTGGGCGATGGGCGATCGATCGGCTATGGCCGGTTTGAGTTATTGAAGTTTGCGATTCAAGCGGAATAAGCTTACACGGTTTGGTGCGGTCGGGTCTGGCATGAAGTGTTCAGGTACGACATCGCTCGGGGTGGCTCGTCAAGGCATAGCTGGGTTTGGCACGGTATGGCACGGAAAAGGGATAGAGCAATGAAACGACGCAGAAGACAACCGATGACCCTTTGGCAAGAGACCCGATCGCGAATCTGGACGCGTGATCAAGGTAGGTGTCAGGGTCCTTATTGTCGGGAGGAAGCGCTCTATTCGTTGACGCTTCAGCAGGCGCACATTGACCATATTGAAGAGGTATCGAGAGGGGGAAGTCACAGGGATGAGAACTTGAGGGTGCTGTGTCATCGCTGTCATGCGCTACGGGCGAGTCCAGCCCATCGGGGCATGATGAGCAATGCGCTGCGAAAGGGCGTGATTCCAGCAGATTGGCGATCGATGGTTTGGGAGGAATAAAAGTGGTTAGCCCCTGCATGAGCAGAGCAACAAGCGAGAAGGAAACAGAGCATATCAACACTGACCACCAGAAGCGGTCATTATGTGAAGTGAACAAGCGCCACTGCGTCCATCGCTTAAAGGGAACACGCAAGCCAGAATCTCTACTCAGCTTGTTTAGGCGAATCAGAATTTACTGAAGCAAGGGTGGCAACAATGATTGAACCAGCTACAACAGCGGCAAGCTTGACAATCGCTGCAGTCATAACTTGAGCTGCTATGACAACTGAGAATCCCAAGGTTGTTGCCTATATCCCTGAGCAAGTATACGAACAGATATTGTCATTACGAGACCAGTGGCAGCTCAAGTCTACCTCTCAAATCGTCTCAGTAATCTTGCAAGACTATTTTGGGATTGACCCGTTTCCTAAAGGCAATGATTTAGAGAGTCCAACTGTGACCCAGCGAATGGCAGCAGTAGAAGAAGCTATCAGACAAATATCAGCAGGGCTTGCAGACACTCATCAACTGATTCATCAGCTTAAGGTTGAGCTTCAAACCCTGCAACAATCCTTTTCCCCAGATAGACCAGAATTCAATAGCGCTGCTTACAATCGTAAGCGGATTTTGCGTACCCCTCAAATCACTGCCCTTGTTCCTCATCGCAGTGCCGAACTAGCCCAAAGGCTAGGAGTGAGTAAATCAACCATTTCTATCTATAAAACCAGAGAAACTTTTACGGAATGGACAAGAGAAAAAGACCCCCAAGGGATTGCGTGGGTGTACAATCCCAGGACAAAGCAGTTCGATATTTCTGTAACGACAGAAGTATCAAACTGCTCTGAAGATAGAATCACTTAGCGTACAATCTAAGATGCTAAATCTTTTCTAGCTTTCGCTCTGAGATCAGCAAGAACATCCATCGCGGGCTGCATCTTCTTTTGCTTAGAACGGCGATCGTAAGATTTTTTCTGAGTGTGAGAGCTGTGAGCCATAAGATAGGCGAGAGCTGCCATCATATGCTCCGGTGCACCCTGCTCCATTAGAGAAGTAACGATCATATCGCGTATCAAGTGTGGGTTACAAGCTTGACCGGTGAGCCTATACGCAGCTGTGCGAAATAAACTATACAGTGAGGTGTCAGTCAATGGCTTGCCATTTTTCTGGCTGAAAACAAAATTATGCTTTGGAGCAAGAGCCGCCCGCCCGCCTTGCCGCTTCCCGTCTGGGCTGATCCAGCCTTGCCAATGACCATCTGCATCCTCAAACCCAAACAGCCAAGCCTCTAATTCAGCATAAATCCAATCTGGCAAAGGAACGATACGATCGCCATTCTCCGCAAAAGCTGGCACCTTGATATCAGACGGCTTGTGTTCAACCCGCCAAAACTCTTTTCGTTTTACTAATGTTTTTCCATTCGCCAGCTCGCGGATGGTGCGCTGTCGGTCTGGAAAGCCAGATAAGATAGCAAAAATTAAAAAGCGTTGATAGCTTGCAGCAATAGCTCGATCTGACCGCCTACAACCGTTTGAGCCGATCGGGTTGCACTCTTGCCTGAGCTGCTCAACAACCATTAGAAAATCTCTCCAATCCAGCCATTTCTTGGATTCATCCGCCACCGGGGGCTCTCGACCGGCTTCCTTAGACTTCACGGTCTGAAGCTGTCGTAGTGCTTCGATCACAGGAATATCCCGATATCTTGTAGTTCGAGCAGAAGAGGAGCCAAAGAAAATGGATGTCTTTGATTGATCGTGATACAAAAACTTGGCGACCCAGATGCAGGCTGCCAGAAAAACTACCATACTGCTTGCAGATGTCCCACGTTCCTTGTGCCAAGCCAAATAACGCCGCACGCTCTTTAACAGAGCCTGAATATGTTCGACGCTTTGCGGCGTACCATCAACCAATCCACTGCCAGGAACAATTAGATTGAGATACAGATTTTTGAGGGGGACAGCAGGTTTACACTCATGCGCCATCCATCCCAGACATCTTCGGATCTCTCTCATCGTCCCATCAGCACTTGTATCTCTGATTTTTGGACTGCCTGACTCAGAATCATCCAATCCCTTCATAAAAGTACGTAACTGCTCTAGTTGTACAGCCAAAGTTAAAGGTTCACTCATAAAGTCCTCCAGAATTAATGTTTTTTTGCAAGCTTGAAGCAATTGAAATTTCACTTTCCGTCAGGACATAGGTCGATTGCCTCTTCCGGTTGATCACTCGAACATCAT
>CASBQM010000491.1 GCA_949127645.1 Synechococcales cyanobacterium PMM_0036 | reverse complement strand
GTGTTGCAGCAATGGCGGCAGGGAGTTTGGCTAGAGGGTCGGCTGACGCTCCCTGCTGAGGTGAAGGTTTTAGACGCTAGGCAAGGTCGTCATCCAGACTTACAGACTGCCTCAGAACAGACTGCCTCAGAACAGACTAACTTAGAGATAGTGCTGCGGGAGGGGCGAAATCGTCAGATTCGTCGGGTCGCTGAGCAGTTGGGTCATCCGGTTATTACGCTACATCGAGTGGCGATCGGGGCAATAAATCTGGGACAATTACCAAGCGGGCAACATCGTCCTTTGACAATCGCAGAAGTAGAATATCTGCGAACTCAGCAAATCTGCTCTGGTTCTCAGGCTCCAGAGATTCAGGCTCCAAAGATTCAGGCTCAAGAGATTCAGGCTCCAAAGATTCAGGCTCAAGAGGCTGGCAAGCGCGAGAAAGTGAAGACAACCCATCATGACTAGAGAAACCATCCTCACCCAACAAGAGCAAGTGCATCGCCTGATGCAAATTGGAGCCTACCTGCGCCAGGTACGAGAAGATCACGCCCTGTCTCTCGAAGAAGTCTCTGCTAAAACTTTGATCCAGCCTCGGCTGCTGCGGGCGATCGAATTAGGCGAGATTCATCAGCTCCCTGAACCCGTCTATGTTCAAGGGTTTATTAAGCGATATGCCGATAGCCTAGGGCTAGATGGAACGGATTGTGCCGATGCTTTCCCGACTGAGAAGATATTGCGTCTTCCCCAACAAGATTCCTGGAAAGATAGCCCTGCGGCTCAGTTGCGACCGCTGCATCTCTATGTTGCCTATGTGGCGCTGATCATGGCATCGGTGAGTTTGCTGTCTTTCATTGTGGGGCGATCGGCTCCAGGTACAACCAGTTCACCTAATTCTCGATCGGCGGGTCAAGTTCAGACGGCTCAGCAGCCTTCGATCGGCAGTCAAGACAAAGCGGCGATCGGGCTATCTAACAGTCTGGCTCAATCCCCCACTCGACCTCAAACCGATAAGCCTGTCCAGATTGATATGAAGCTCACGGCTCAATCCTGGATTGAAGTTGAGGTCGATGGTGAAGTCAAACTCGCCGAGGTTTTACCCGAAGGCACAGAGCGCACCTGGGCTGCTAATAATCAGGTGCGAATTCGGGCAGGCAATGCTGGGGGCGTAATGGTGGCCTATAACGGCGGACAACCTCAGCCCATGGGCGCAGCGGGTGCAGTGGAGGAAAAGACTTTTTCTCCGGGTCAGAGTGCGGCAGGTCTGCCCAAGCCAGAATCTAGCCAGTAAACGTTTATCTAGTTTAGATAGCGTTTGTTGGTTCATGACTGTAGAAGTAGAGGCGGTAAGAACCGACTCGTAAAATCGTCGCCATAGTTGTGAAGTATGTGTCGTATAGACTAGAGTAATATGCTAAAAACTTTCAATACATGGTTCAATCGCCATCCCGAAACCGTTAAGGCGATCGTCGAAATTTATACCTGGCAAACTTGCCCCTACTGTATTCGGGCAAAGATTCTGTTGCGCTGGAAGGGGGTGAAGTTCACAGAATATAAGATTGATGGCGACGATGCCGCCCGGATCAAGATGGCAGAACGCGCCAACGGAAGGCGATCGGTTCCCCAAATTTTTGTTAACAATCAGTACATTGGCGGCTGCGATGACCTGTACGCGCTCGATCGCGCTGGACAGCTAGACGCAAGGCTAATGGAAAGACAAGGCTGATGGAAAGACAAGGCTGACGGAAAGCTAAAAATTAGCCGTATGAGTCTCAGCATCCCGCCCCCTTGGATTAACGACCCAGAGTATTTGCAACACTATCACTGGATGAGTCGGGCGATCGCCCTGGCTGAAGCGGCAGGTGAAGCGGGTGAGGTGCCAGTCGGAGCCGTGCTGGTAGACGGCAAGGGCGAAAGGATTGCCGAGAGTGAAAATCGCCGGGAGCGAGATCACGACCCTACAGCTCATGCTGAGGTTATTGCCCTCCGACAAGCGGGACAAGCATTAGCCACCTGGCATCTAGAGCAATGTAGACTCTACGTGACGTTAGAGCCTTGCCCGATGTGCAGCGGGGCGATCGTCCAGGCGCGGATTGGTTTGCTGGTCTATGGTGCAGATGACCCCAAAACTGGAGCAATTCGTACCGTACTCAATCTACCAGACAGTTCTGCCTCCAATCATCGCCTGAGGGTGGTGGGAGGAATTTTGGAATCAACCTGTCGGCAGCAGTTGCAGGACTGGTTTGCCCAACGGCGGCAGGCTACCGAATAGACAGCACTGGAACTGTCCTTTTTCTGAGCAGCAGCGCCAAAAAATCTCCTATGTTTAGGGTTGGATGTCGTGGTCGAGACAGACGGGCAGAGTGCGAGCCTAGCGACCCACATTTAATGTTGTAGTCAACTGATTCCTATTGAGTATTTTATGGTTTCGCTGAGTCCCTGGAAGAATTATCCCTTGTCTGCCCTGGTGCGATCGCGCCAATTCGTTCCATTGACTAAGTTGCTTGCTCAGTCTAATGCTCAGTCTAATGCTCAGTCTAATGCTCAGCCTAATGCTAAGGCTCAGTCCGAGTCGTTGGCTGAATCGGGTCAGATCACTGCAACGGCTGCGCCTCAATCAACCAATCAGTCTGCATCTACTGAGCCGATTACCGCCATTAACTCCCAAATCTCGCCCTGGCTAACGCCGATCGCCTATGTTTCGGGTGCGCTGCTGCTACCCACGTATTTTCGGATGAGATTAATGGGGCAAGAAAATTTGCCGCGCGAGGGGGCCGTCATTTTAGCTCCGACCCACCGCGCCCGCTGGGATTCTCTACTGGTTCCTTATGCCGTGGGGCGGTTTGTCACTGGGCGCGATCTGCGATTCATGGTGTCGGCAAACGAAATGGCTGGGTTGCAAGGCTGGCTGATTCGGCGTTTGGGTGGCTTTCCGGTCAATCCTTGCCATCCAGCGATCGCCAGCCTTCGCTATGGCGTAGAGGTGCTGCAAAATCAAGAGATGCTGGTGATTTATCCAGAGGGCAATATTTTCCGTGACAAACAGTTGCGTTCTCTTAAACCCGGTTTGGCGCGGCTAGCGCTACAAGCTGAGTCGAGTAAACCCGGTCTAGGCATTAAGGTGGTGCCCATCCATCTAGAATACGGTCAGCCTTTTCCCCGATTGGGCTGTGAAGTAAATATTACGATCGGAGAACCGCTAGAAGTCAGCTCCTACAGACAGGGATCGGCTAAGCAAAACGCCCAGCGTTTGACGGAAGATTTAGAAGAGGCACTGCGGCAGCTTGGCGATCGCCCTAAGCCTCACCTGTAGCCATTTTAGGTTTTAGATTTTGAGGTTCTAATCAACCTTCGCTAAAGTCGGCAGCTCTACCGTCAGAGTTGTCCAGCCTTTGCCGCTAGAAGCCTCTATGTCTCCTCGCAAAGTCTCTACCAATTTTTTGATTAAAGCTAGTCCCAGCCCTGTGCCACCTTGCTGCCAGGGATCGCTCTTGGGAATACGATAAAATTTCTCAAACATACGCAACAACTCTGTGTCGGGAACCTGTGCCTGATTGCTGACCTTAAAGGTAATAGTCGGCTGAGAAATGACCAATCCGCCTCTATTGTCTAGATTAGACTCAACCTTGAGAGCGATCGCGCCTCCCGGAGCCGTATATTTACAGGCATTGTTCAGCAGCTCTGCTAAGATCCGCTCCAAACTCTTGCGATCGCTCACTACAGTTGCAATGTGATCGGGCAAGCTCAGCTCAAGAGTTTGCTGGCGATTTTGTGCCCGCGATCGAAACGGGGCAACCATGTTGGGTAGCCAGGTCGGTAGATTAATAGTCTCGAAAGCGATCGTGTAGCAGTCGTTTTCGAGGCGCTGAAGATCGAGCAGATCGTTAATTAGCTCGGTTTCGCGGGTGCATTCGGCTTCCAAGATTTCCATGTAGCGATCGCGGCGAGCCGAGGGAGGCGCATTGCGCAACATATGAATCGCCATCTTCATGTTGGAAAGCGGCGTACGAAGTTCGTGAGAAACCGTGCTGAGAAAGTCGTCTTTGAGCTGGTTGAGATATTCCAACTCTTTGACCTGCGACTGGGAAGCCTCATAGAGACGCGCTTGACGAATGGCGATCGCGCATTGGTTAGCTACCTGCTCTACTAAACGAATGTCTTGCTCGCTAAAGCAATAGTCTTTGTGGTTAATCAGCCACAAATCGCCGATGACCCCCTGATCATCTCGCATAGGACAAGTCAGCGTTGCCACCAATCCTCGCTCTGGGTTGGGGACTAAGGTACAAAATTGAAAATATTGCCCCTTGAGAATCTGGTCGTAAAGCTCTGGAACCGTGGAAAACTTGGATACCCGTCCCTGATAGGGCGACATGGAGTGGGTATACTCATAGCAAATCGTCGAGGTGCCTTGCTCAATGTCATAGAGCGAGGCGTTGCAGCCGCTCACGCCAATGACGGTAGCCAGTTCCCGCACGGCAGCCTGCAAGATCAGATCTTCGTCCAGGCTATC
>CASBQM010000490.1 GCA_949127645.1 Synechococcales cyanobacterium PMM_0036 | reverse complement strand
TCAATGAATGGGCGCGCTATGGAAACCGTGAAACAGGCGGCGCAGCACATCGTAGACAGCCTTTCACCAGGCGATCGCCTCTCAATCGTGGTATTTGATCACCGTGCCAAAGTGCTAGTTCCTAATCAGGTGATCGACAATCCGGCAAGCATTAAGCGAGACATTCAGCAGATCCAGGCTAGCGGCGGTACGGCGATCGACGAAGGAATGCGCCTCGGCATTGAGGAGCTAGCGAAAGGCAAGAAAGACAGTATCTCGCAAGCTTTTTTGCTGACCGATGGCGAAAATGAGCATGGCGATAATTCCCGTTGTCTGAAACTAGCAGGTCTGGCAGCTAATTACAGCATTACGCTCAATACGCTGGGGTTTGGCGATCGCTGGAACCAAGACATCCTGGAAAAAATTGCCGATGCGGGCGGCGGCTCTCTGTCCTACATTCAGCAGCCCGAAGCCGCCGTTCGTGAATTTAGCCGTCTGTTTACCCGCATTCAGTCGGTGGGGTTGACTAATGCGCACTTGATATTCTCCCTTACCCCCCAAGCGAGTCTGGCAGAGCTAAAACCGATCGCCCAAGTCGTTCCTGACACCATTGAACTAGCCGCCCTTCAAGAAGGGGATCAGTATCTTGTGCGGCTGGGAGATCTAATGACGGATAGCCCCAGAGTCGTGCTAGCCAATCTCTACATCCAGCAGCTACCAGAAGGCATTCATCCGATCGCTCAAGTCCAGGTGCGCTACGACAATCCGATGACAGGGCAAACAGGCTTGCTCTCTGAAAGCATCCCGATCGAGGTTACGTCCCTAAGGCTCTACCAACCTGCTACCAATGTTGAGGTGCAGCAGCATATCTTAGCGCTAGCCAAATATCGTCAAACTCAAATTGCCGAAACAAAGCTTCAGCAGGGCGATCGAGCGGGAGCCGCCACCATGCTGCAATCTGCCGCCAAGACTGCCCTACAAATGGGCGATAAAAACGCAGCTACCGTACTACAAGACAACGCCACTCGCTTGCAATCTGGCGAAGATTTATCTGATGCTGACCGCAAGAAAACGCGGATCGCCTCCAAAACAGTCCTGCAACAGGGAAAAGAATAGAAGGTAACTGGCTTCAGTCCTGCAAGATCTTCATGAAGTTTGAGTCATCTTGAGAGCGACTGATGAAGCGATCGCCACTCTTCAAAACACAGACCATTTGCTTCAAAGCGCTCTCGCAAAAAACCAGATAAAGACTGACAGGCAGTACGCCAGTTAACCGCATCTTTGGCAGCTTGCAAGGCTTCTATTGCCGACCTGTAGATGATGAAGTCTCTAACTCTTTCACGGCAAGGAGAAAAGCAAACAAGCTGAAAGCCACCTTCTGTAGAGGAGATCTCAATCAACCAACCCTGATAAAAGTCTGACAAGATTTGATCATTCACGGGTTAAAGCTCACTCTTTCAACATGGCAAATCTTGATACGGCAAATGTACGGCAAATAATGTATTGCTACAGACATTTTAATTTTCTCAATCTAGCCAAACCAACCTCGATTGAGTAGAGCTACCCAGCGGAATTGTATCCGCCATCACCGCAAAGACTTTAAGGACTCCCCTACCCTGGCAGCTCTGATTACACTAGATGCTGAACTGTAGATTTCTTTGGCTATGAATCTTTTAGTGAGTAACTATGAATCTTTTGGTGAGTAACGATGACGGCATTTTTGCCCTAGGCGTGCAGACGTTGGCAAATACCTTGGCGATCGCCGGACATCAGGTAACAGTTGTCTGTCCCGATCGGGAACGGTCTGCCACAGGTCACGGACTGACGCTCCATGACCCGATTCGGGCAGAGGTCGTAGAGTCTGCCTTTCACGCCTCCGTCAAAGCCTGGGCTTGTTCGGGAACGCCCTCTGATTGCGTCAAGCTAGCATTAGGAACGCTGCTAGACAGCCCCCCAGACATGGTGCTTTCCGGCATTAATCATGGAGCAAACTTGGGCACAGATGTGCTGTATTCAGGCACAGTATCAGCAGCAATGGAGGGCGTGCTTGAAGGAATTCCTTCTATTGCCTTTAGCCTTGCCAGCTACGCCTCTCAGGGCTTTCAGCCTGCCGCCGACTTCGCCCACAAACTAGCCACCCACCTGCACAAGCATCCTCTGCCGCAGATCACCTTGCTCAGCGTTAATATTCCAGCCGTACCCCAGCAAGACATTGCCGGAGTCGCCATGACTCGTCAGGGAGTTCGCCGCTACTTTGATGTCTTTGAGAAGCGGCTTGATCCGAGAGGAAAGACCTACTACTGGCTATCGGGCGAAGTCATTGAAGATACAGACGAGGCTGAACCTGCATCGCTAGAAATGATGAGCCTAAAAGCGGCAGAAGTTGAGCTAGATTGGTTTCGGAAAACACCTACAGATGTGCAGGCTATTCGGCAAAATTACATCACAATTACGCCATTACAATACAATTTGACTTGTGCATCGGGTCTAGTTTCTCTACAAGAATGGCAGGATAGCTTTTCTCAATAAATTTTGCGTATAAATCCTGAAGCTTCTAGAGAGTTCCTGTAAGAAATGGTGATGCTCCATCTGAAATAAAGCGTCCGAAATTCCGAAATAAAGCGTCTAGAATGGAGCCTACCACCTCAGTCTATCTTCGGAGATTTAGGGTAAGTTTGTGAGTAGAGAGGTGCAGGTCTAAGGGATGAGTCAAAACCCGTCGCAATCAGGGGCACAAGCGTTCCGCTCCATCTCTTAATCTAAAAGCCAACCGTCAAATCCGCAGGAACTTAAAAGCAGGAACTCAAAAGATAGTTTGATGAAAGTTTGGGCACAATGAAAAAGGGGTGCCTCGGACAAATTCCACTCCTGCAAGTGGCAAGCCATACCAGCAAGCCGTACTAACAAGCCGTACTAAAAGTGATCAGCCTTTGAGAGCGCCATGCACCTTGAATGAGAGATTCTGAATGAGTGATATGCAGTGTCCGGCACCTAAGATCTCTTGGGAGGTATTTAGCGCTGCTCTTGGGTGCCAATATCAACAATCTACACCGTCGAAAGATTGGCTGAGATATCAGCAGTTTGACGAGCTACAAACACAGAATTCTTTGACCGAGACTTGGTGGAATCTGGCGGAAAGCGCTCATGTCTAACCTAGAGCTTATGTCTAACCTAGAAATGTCTGATACTCAAGACCAATTTACAGTTCATTTTTGGGGCGTTAGGGGAAGTATCGCCTGTCCGGGATCAAACACGGTGCGCTATGGCGGCAATACCTCCTGTGTTGAGATGCGCGTGGGCGGACATCGCCTCACGTTTGACGGGGGCACTGGGCTACGGGTGCTGGGGCAAACTCTGTTAGCCGAAATGCCGATCGAAGCTCATATGTTTTTTACCCATTCCCATTGGGATCACATTCAGGGGTTCCCCTTCTTTGTCCCGGCTTTTGTCAAGATCAATCGCTTTCACATTTACGGAGCGATCGCCCCCAACGGCTCCACCATTGAGCAACGCCTGAATGATCAAATGCTGCACCCCAACTTTCCAGTGCCGCTGCAAATCATGGGTGCTGATCTAAAGTTTTACGATCTAGAGGTAGGCGAAGCGGTGCAATTGGGCGATGTCTTGGTAGAAAATGCCTTGCTAAATCACCCCGGTGAAGCGATCGGCTACCGGGTGAGCTGGAATGGACACGCGGCTGCTTACGTGACGGATACCGAGCATTTTCCCGATCGCCTGGATGAAAACGTGCTGCGGCTAGCGCGTGATGCGGATATTTTGATCTATGATTCTACCTATACCGATGCCGAATATTATGACCCGCGATCGAGTAAGGTAGGCTGGGGACACTCGACTTGGCAAGAGGCAGTGAAGGTTGCTAAAGCAGCTAACGTCAAGAAGCTCATCATTTTCCACCATGACCCACTGCACGATGATGACTTTATGGATCGGCTGAAAGAAGACACCATCCGTGAGTTTCCCAACAGCATTGTGGCTTGGGAGGGAATGGTTTTAGATTTACAGTCGCCGTAATTTTGCTTGAGCTAGACGCTTGATTAAGCCGCAAACTGCATCAAATGTGTCAAAATGTAAAGCGTGTGGATCGCTGACTCTCTCGATACGATTAAAGCCCCGACCTCCGTTGCCCTAGGAAACTTTGATGGTGTTCATCAGGGGCACCGACAGGTTATTGAGCCAATTTTTTCAGGGTCTTTAGGGCGTGGTAGTTTTCCAGGCGATGCGGGTTTCACGATCGACCCTCTGGCAACTGTCGTTAGTTTTCATCCTCATCCACAAGAATTTTTTACGGGCAAACGCCGTCTTTTACTAACCCCCCTGGCTGAAAAAATCCATTATCTGAAGGCGATCGGCGTAGAGCAGTTTGTGCTTTTGCCCTTCGGTCAAAAGCTTGCAGGTCTTAGCCCGCAGGAGTTTGTAGAGAAAATCTTAATTCAGCGGCTTCAGGTCAAACAGATCAGCGTCGGTCAAGATTTTCGGTTCGGGCAAAAGCGGATGGGCACCGCCGCAGATTTGCAGGCGATCGCCT
>CASBQM010000489.1 GCA_949127645.1 Synechococcales cyanobacterium PMM_0036 | reverse complement strand
ACGATTCCGATCGCCGATTTTGCCCCGCCTCGGCGCAGTCGTCCTGGCTCTGGAAGTCAGCTTTTGCAGCAGCGCTGGGCGGCTTTGCGAACGGGCATTCTCTATACGCGAACGGCGATCGATAGCTTTCGAGAATCCTGGCTAAACGCAACTGATCAGCCTACCTACGAGCAGTGGATCAATTTACTAGGACAAGAGGCGAAGATGGTTGCAGCGGGACAGGGCGCGAACCACCTTTCAGTTTTAGTGGGGGATTCTCTGGCAATGTGGTTTCCTGCCGATCGGCTATCGGGCGATCGCTATTGGCTGAATCAAGGCATCTCAGGAGACACCACTACCGGAATTTTAGGTCGGCTATCGCTGTTTGACGACACGCACCCTGACGCAATTCATGTGATGGCAGGCATCAACGATTTGCGGCGCGGAGCCACCGATGCTGAGGTAGTCAGCAACCTGACGGAAATTATGAGACAGCTCAAGCAAGCCCATCCCGATTCGGCAATCTACATCTACTCGATTTTGCCCACTCGCCTCCCTGCCATTTCCAACAATCGTCTCCGCTGGCTCAACTACAATATTGCGGCGGCTGCCCGTCAGGAAAACGTGACGTTCCTTAATCTCCAGTCTATTTTTGTGGACGATGAGGGTAATTTGCGGCGTGACCTGACGACGGACGGCTTGCACCTGAGCGCCTTGGGCTATGAGGTTTGGCAGACTGCTTTGAAACCCATTTTCTAGAAGCCAAGCGACTTTAGATTGATAATCTCTTGTAAGCCAAGATTTCTTGGGCAGGAGTGCGATCGCCGTTACAGGCAATCCGTCGCGGTCCCTCCAAGAATTTAATCGTGAACCCTAAGTTGCCATACAAGTCAATAATTCTCTCTGTTGCCTGATTAGAGGCAATGACGGGTCCTTTGTGAATAGACAGCCATTCTGCTAGCAAAACCTGATCTTTCCACGTAAAGTCGGTAGAACTATATTTTCTAAACTCAACATCATAGGGCGGATCGGCATAAATGAAGTCGTTGGAGTTGAGAGAGAGCTTCCTGAACTCCAGGGAGAGCAACTCAAAGTTCCTTAAAGCAGGGATGTAATGCGAGAAGTCTTGGGTATAGCCAATCGTCTTGTATCGTCCAAACGGCACATTGAATTGATCGCTGTTATTAAAACGGCAAAGCCCGTTATATCCGGTGCGATTTAGGAAGTAAAACAGTTCCGCAGCGTTGAGGCTATTTACCTGACCCTCTAAGATGAGCTGATTGAAACGCTGACGACAAAAGTAGTAATAGCTGGAATCATTTTCTAAAGGAATGTCAATCAATAGCCCCTTTTTTAGCCAGCTATAAAAGTTCATTAAATGAGCATTCAAGTCATTCAGCAGCGCCGATTTAGGCTGCAAGCCAAGCGCAACAGACATACCGCCCACGAAGGGTTCTACGAGTCTGCAATGGGAATGCGATCGCCAAATTTCCTTCAATGTAGGCACCAACCAGCGCTTTCCCCCAGCCCACTTTAGAGGGGGAGTGAGAATCTGATTAGAGATGTCAGTTTTAGACAGTGAAGCTAAAGACACGATTCTACCCTGACATCTGGTGACTTAAAATAATGACCTGAAACCTGCTCGTAACCTTAAACTTTGTCCTTGAAAACTTTATCCTTGAAAATTTTGTCCTTGAAAACTTTGCCAATATTCGAGGCTATTAATATTCAAGAGGGTCTATTTAAAAGCGGCGAAAAATGAGGCTTTGATTATTTATAATCTTAAACCTTTTTTACAAAAAATGTTTTTATCCCGCTATTAGGTCAATAATTCTCATCGCAAGCTTTCAGATCTCTGGCAATTCAATCCTTCTCGAGATCAAGTTTTGCCTCTATTTTTTCATTGCTTTTGCCTGACTGCGTTTACGGGGCGTTTGCGCTTTTGAAACTAAATTAGAATTAATCTAACTGCGCTGATAGCGAGTCCCTCCTGAAAGTTGAGACACCAGACCTAGAAGCTCCAGTTGCGCTAGGGCACTTAGCACCGCTCCAGTAGGCAATTCTGTTTGCTGAACTAGCCAATCAACGGCGATCGCCTCATTTCCTACCACCTGTAAAACCTGCTGGAGATCGGGTGCAAGATCGGGCGGGGGATCGGTTCCCAGAAGCGAGAGCTGCTGTGTCTTGGAATTTTGAAGTCGCGGTAAGGTATCCAATAACTCCAGCAAATGGGCTTCTCCCAAAATGGCTTGTGCGCCTTGGTAGAGTAAATCTAGGCAGCCTAGACAGCGCTTATTGTCGAGAGAACCGGGCAGCACATACACATCTCTGCTGTAATCGTTGGCAAGACGGGCTGTAATTAATGCACCTGACTTTTGGGGCGCTTCCAATACCAGCGTTGCGCGCGACAACCCGGCAATAATGCGGTTGCGGCGAGGAAAATTGACGCGATCGGGCTGTGTCCCTGCCGGATATTCACTCAGGGCTAACCCGTTTTCTAGCACTTCTTGATAGAGGCGGCGATTTGTCCAGGGATAGACTACATCAACCCCTGTTCCCAGCACGGCGACGGTTTTGCCCCCAGACTCAAGGCAATTGTGGTGGGCTTCGGTGTCGATGCCATCTGCCAAACCCGAAACAACAATAAAGCCGTTTTGTGCCAGAGCAGAGCTAATTT
>CASBQM010000488.1 GCA_949127645.1 Synechococcales cyanobacterium PMM_0036 | reverse complement strand
CCTGTTTAGTGAGAAATCCTCCCAGACCCGCCGATACCCCAAATCCTGCTAAGCCAGCCGATAAACTCATCAGCAGACCTGCCGGAGTGAGATAGGGCAGCACGGCTTCCTTGCGTTCTTGTGGCACGGTCGTAGCAAAGCCAAAATAGACGGTCGCGGCTGCTAACGCCGAAACCACGCCAGTGGCTCCTGCAATGATCCACTTTTTGGTTACTAGGGGAGCGTTTTCTAGCGGAGCCGCCCAGCTCTGTTCTATGCTGGCATCGGTTTCAGCGCGTCCGTCAGAAGGAGCGAAGGATGGCAAATGGTCTGAGGTGGTGGAAAGCGGAAAGACCTCATCTTCTCGGATGACCGAATTATCACTGCCGCTATCGCTAAAGTCGAAGCTGACTGCGCTGTTGGTCAATGAGGCACTGGCTGATGAGTGCATCCCTGAAGTGCCGATCGAAGGGCTAGTGAAATCCACTGAGTTATCAGACAGGTCAAAATCAGGCAAGCTGCCGAGATCGTCAAACTCGTCAAATTCATCCAAAAAATCAACGCTGCTACGCCCACTAGAAAGGTTGCTGCTGGAAGCCGACCCCTGGCTGGAAGCAAAACCCTGATCTTCTAAGCCATCAAAATTGAAGCTATTGCTGCCTGAAACAAACGTGTGATCCTCCTGCTCATACGGGTTTTCGTTGTAAGCAGGTTGAGAACCGTAATCAGGCGAGGGAAGCGAACCGTAAGTTTGCGCATCGTTGGGGGAGTCTGGAGCAGCTAGCTCCTCTGAACCCATGAATAGCGTGGCATCTTCAGCAGAACGCGGATTAAAGCCTCCCTGTGACCCGCGCGGTTCGGCATAGGGAGACGAGAGCGCTATATCGTCTAGAAGCGGAAAACTCGTGTCATCAAAGTCGTCTAGTTCATCTAATGAAAAAGGCGCATCGCTGCTGATATCTGTGAAAGATTGAGCGGTAGTGAAAGGCTGGTTGGGATCTGAGCCGTAATCTTGAAAGGGGGCATCTGCCTCAGCGAACGGATTAGCGAAAGGGGACTCTTCTTGGGTGTCGAAGGGATCATCCCGATTAGCACTGGTCTGATCAGCATTTGGGGAGATACCGCTGCCATCGAGACTTAAATCAGCGAAATCAAAATCATCAACTAGATCTTGAGGCTGTGCGGTCTGAGCGGATGAATTGAACTGAAAAGGCGATTGTGAATCAAGAGTGCTGACAAAATCTGAATCAATGTCTGAAAAATCGTTCGCAGAGAACTCCGGCTCTGTGAAGTCTTTGCCAGAAAATTCGTTGCCAGCAAAATCGCTGCTAGAGAAACCTGCATCTGAGGAATTCTGATGCCCAAAAGGTTGATGAGAAGCCCCGCGATCGGCGAAGTCTTGCTCAGAGAAAGGCTCGGCTTCAGTCCGATTTTCAGTCTGATGGTCTGAGCCATCTGCCGTAACGAACTGGTCGGCGTAAGTGAGACCATTGTTGGCATAGTTCACAAATTCGGTGTCGTCAGTCAGCTTGAGGACAGTTTGATATTGCTCACAGGCAACATCAAATTGCTGAAGCCCGTAGCAATAGATGTGTCCACGCAGCAACCGTACGCTCGGATCGCCGGGATGCATTTCGACCAACCGATCGATAATTGCCGCTGCTTCCTCATAGCTGCCAAGCATATAGGCTCTTTCGGCTTGTTGATATTCACTTGCGAATCCGGTGACTGATCCCATTTGGTTTCTCCTGCCCATGCAATGATCCGAGTGGTTTGAATTCGAGTGGTCTACATCTGACTTGTTTTAGAGATGCCTTTTGAGAGCGGCAAGCTGCTAGCTGTAGGCGATTAAGCCGCCCAGCGGGCTGAGCGTAAAATTGCCACCTGATCGAGAAGTCGAAGGTGACGATCGCTCTCTCGACCCTGCGTCCATTCTCCCCGCAGAAAAGGTGCCATGCCGTCGGGGACGTTTGTGGGAATTTGAATTTCTTCAATGTCCAGCCAGTCCATGCCCACAATCCGATCGATCGCCAGTCCTAACATTGTGTCTTGATCTTCCACGGCGATCACAGAAATTTCTGGGCGATCGGTACTCAATAGTATCGGGCTTCCTAAAAACTGTCCCAGATCCGCAACCCAAATGACGCGCCCTCGCACATTTAGCGTACCCAACAAAAGAGGAGAAACATTGGGAATGGGAGTAATGCGATCGGGAGGCGATGAAATTACCTCTCTAATTCCGGTTGCAGGCAAAGCAAATTCATCACCTGAAGCTACAAAAAACTTGAGATGAAGCTCGCCCTCAGGACTTTCTAGCTCCTGAAGTTCGGGTGCCTGATCTTGACCTCTTCCAGTTGAAAAATCCAAATTCCCAATCATGAATCTAATCTACCTACGCAAGGGGACTATTGCGATGCTTTCATCCTTAAGCTACCCCTGTACTAGAATTCCATAACACTTTATGATGCGGGGTTTATTCTTGACTCAATCTTTACAGCAGTTTTGTTAAGTTTACTTTCTGAGAAGCTGTTTGACAGTTCCGACCAACTCAGTAGGCTGAAAAGGTTTAGCAATGTAGGCATCTGCGCCTTGCTTCATGCCCCAGTAGCGATCGAACTCCTCACCTTTAGAAGAACACATAACAACGGGCACATTTTGAGTCTTTGGATCGGCTTTGAGCCGACGACAAACCTCGTAGCCATTCATGCGGGGCATCACAATGTCTAGCACCACTAAGTCAGGACGCTGACCCTGAATCTTTTCCAGAGCCTCCATGCCATCACTTGCAACCGTAACACTTAAGCCGCTGCCCCTGAGCAGATCGGTGATCATTTCCCGCTGAGTAACGCTGTCTTCCACCACTAAAACCGTACTCATAACGCTCTACCTAGATGCAACTTGATCGGGAAGAACCTGCTGGCCATAGCTTTGGCGGAAATATCGGCATCGCTGCTTTCAGG
>CASBQM010000487.1 GCA_949127645.1 Synechococcales cyanobacterium PMM_0036 | reverse complement strand
TCTCAATGATCATCAGTTGCTGATCGATGCTGGCGACGCCGCAATTGTTTCCAAATGCTTGTCGTAAATTCATCTCTCGTCTAAGTACGATCCGAGACTGGAAAATTACCGAGCGGTGACCGCGTGAGCGAGGCAATGCCTTTTCCCGACCCTGTAATTCATACCTTCGCGCCGATCGCCCGCCTATTGGAAGGAGCGTACTCGCGGCTCGAGTATTTGACAGGTGCGGGGAAGGATCAGGTCAAGCAGTTGTTGTGGGACGAGATCCGCAGTCAGGAAACCAAGGTCCTCTCGCTTGACGTGTTCGACACGCTGCTGCTGAGGAACGACAAACCTGAGGCATTTCGGTTTCGAGAGATTTCGCAATTCGTGAAAGAGCGGCTCGGCGAGAAAGCTGAGACGATGTCGGACGTTGATCTTCTTCTGTCTCGAGTGCTCGGAATGACCATAAGCTACCGTTGCAGGCCCGACATAGACGGATGCCGCGAGGGATCAATCGAAGAGGTCATACGCACTCAGAGACGCGACCTGAATCTGCCTCCAGCGGTTGATCAAGTCTTTCTTCAAGCCGAGATCGATTACGAAGCAGCGAATTTGACGCCAAACCAAGTTCTTATCGATGTTGCCAAGGAATTTCGTGCGCAAGGAGGCGTCGTGGTTCTGGTCAGCGATATGTACCTTGGCGAAGCTCCAATCTCATTAATACTTCGCCGTCTCGACATCGATGCGAGGGTCGAATTCGATGGCGTTTTCTCAAGTTGCGACCACATCGTGAGCAAGAGAGCATCCAAGCTCTTCACCAAAATCAGCAGCCAGCTGCGGTGTGATCCCGAAGCTTGCTTGCACGTCGGGGACAGCGTCGAAGGAGATGTATTTCAATGTCGCGCGGCAGGCTGGCGTGCTGTCTATTTTCCCGTCGCTCGAGAAGAAGCAATTCGGCGCACGAAAAGCCTTGATAGATTTAAGAGCGAGATGGCGGAAATAGGTCTTGACGTAAGTCAGTGGGCAAAACTCTGATGGTGGCCAAAAAAATTTCGGAAGGTGAAGTGATTACGCCGGAGCAGCGATTTGAGTTTGCTCGACGCAATTTGGGCCCAGTCGTGGCGCACTTTTTGTCTCGGCTGCTGTCGTACGCCTCATCGTTCGAAGAGGAATACAATGGCCGCGTTCTTTTTGCGTCGCGAGCGGGGGTTCGCATCAAGCGCGCTCTCGACGTCTTTACCAAAAGCGCCAAAAGAGCGCCGTTGAAGACTCCGGAGACCTTTTGGATATCCCGCCTGATGGTCGCTAAGGGGGCTTGGACAAGCGCTCCGACCGCCGCCGTCGCCGTTTTGGCGAAGGAGTTTCACTACACGCCGCTGCCTGACTTCGTCAGAGCTATGTTTCGCTTCGCCACGACGCCGCCCAACCTTAAGGCCGACGATCCGGCGTTGCAGGGCTTTGGTAAAGATCTACCTCAGTTCCTCGAGGGGAAAAGCCAACCTGCAAATCTGGTTCGCACGCTTTTCGCCCATCAGAGCGATCTCTTCGAGCAATATCTCAACGAATTGCTGGGCCAATATGATCGTGCGTTGCTGGTGGACACCGGCTGGCAAGGGACCGCTCAAACACTCTTGTCCACCGCATTTCCGCGCTGGGAATGGTGGGGCGCCTATTTCGGTCGGTTCGGATTTCAGGATTCGGATCGCACCAATTGGGACAGAATAATCGGTCTGGCGTTCGAAGCCGACCGTTTCGATCCCGCGAAACCCGAATCTTGCATTCTGCTAAATAGGCATGTGGTTGAGAGCTTGTTCGAGCCCGCAGGCCGCAGCGTCGAGTGGCTTGCTAAGTCCGAAGGCGGGCAAATCGTTGCGCCGGACTCTGCAACCATACTGAGCGATCGGCCCGTCAAAAGCACGGACCCAATATTTTGTGGCGTCCTATCTTATCTCGAAGATCTCCCCGACGGATCGGCGCCGGCAGCGCTTCAACTTGCAGCTTCTGAAGCCTGGCGCCGATTGGCTAAAATCATGGCGATGCCGAGTGCGCGCGAGGTTCGCTTCTTCGAAAATGTTTCGCGGTCCGCGGACTTTGGACGTGAAACAATTGTCTCGCTGACGTTGCCGCCGGTGGCTCGTGACGCGTCTGACACTCCAGAGCGTCGAATTTCAGACTCTCTCTGGCCATGTGGTCAGGCCGCGCTCGAATATCCGGGAGAAGTTGCCGAGCCAATCCAGCGGCGACTAGCAGGCATAGGCAGGAACGCCTTCTCAGCGTCAACGACGCAACCTGAAACAAAAGTCTTAGCGGATAAGCCGCGCGTCGCCGTAATAACGCGAACCATGGACCGCCCGTCATTTCTAAAGCGGGCCCTTTCCAGCGTTTCGTCGCAAACGTTCAAAGACTACGTGCACGTCGTAATAAATGACGGCGGGGCAAATGGTCCGATTGAAAATGCCATTCGCTCGACGAATTGCGATCAAAGTCGAATCTGTCTTGTCGACGCCATCGAAAACCGGGGCATGGAAGCCGCCTCGAACCTCGCCATAAGGTGCTCTGAATCGGAGTATATCGTGGTCCACGATGACGACGACTCATGGGAACCGAGCTTCCTAGAGAAGACCGTACGATTTCTCTCGAGTTCGTCTGGCAAGCTTTACGGCGGCGTGATCACGAAATCGACGTACTGTTCAGAGGAAATTACGCCCACGGAAATTGTCGTGCATGCTCGCACGCCGTATAACGACTGGGTCGAGAATGTTCATCTGATGGAAATGGCGATAGGGAATTTCTTCCCGCCTATCGCATTTTTATATCGCCGCGCTCTCTGGGAAAAACTCGGCGGATATGACGAGCGCTACCCGGTGCTTGGCGATTGGGATTTCAATCTCCGTTTTTTGGTCGAGGCCGACATCGCGGTGATACCGGATGCTCTGGCAAACTATCACCATAGGGACCGTGGTGACGTGATGTCATTCGGTAACTCGGTGATCGC
>CASBQM010000486.1 GCA_949127645.1 Synechococcales cyanobacterium PMM_0036 | reverse complement strand
CCATGACGGTGCATTGGCTCTCGGTGCGGGGGGGCGCAAGGCACTTACGTAAGGCGGCGGAGCGGGGACAGAAATTGGAGGTGGCGATCGCCCTTGGCGTAGATCCGCTGATCATCATGGCAGCCGCAACTCCAATTCCGGTAGATCTTTCAGAGTGGCTGTTTGCCGGACTATACGGCGGCTCAGGCGTAAATCTGGCGAAGTGCAAAACCGTCGATCTGGAAGTACCTGCCGATTCGGAGTTTGTCCTGGAGGGCACCATTACCCCCGGAGAAGTGTTGCCAGATGGACCCTTTGGCGATCATATGGGGTACTACGGCGGCGTAGAAGACTCGCCCCTTGTCCGATTTCACTGCATGACTCACCGCAAAGATCCGATTCACCTCACCACATTTAGCGGTCGTCCGCCTAAGGAAGAGGCAATGATGGCGATCGCTCTCAATCGCATCTACACGCCGATTCTGCGGCAGCAGGTTTCCGAAATTGTAGATTTCTTTCTACCCATGGAAGCCCTCAGCTACAAGGCGGCAATTATTTCGATCGACAAAGCCTATCCAGGTCAGGCGCGTCGGGCAGCTCTGGCATTCTGGAGTGCGCTACCGCAATTCACCTATACGAAGTTTGTGATTGTAGTCGATAAGAGCATCAACATCCGCGATCCGCGTCAGGTGGTTTGGGCAATCACCTCCAAAGTTGATCCCGTGCGCGATGTCTTTATCCTGCCAGAAACGCCGTTTGACACCCTAGATTTTGCCAGTGAGCGGGTCGGCTTAGGCGGACGCATGGGCATTGATGCCACCACAAAAGTTGCGCCGGAAACCGATCATCCTTGGGGAGCGCCGCTAGAGTCTGATCCGGCAGTTTCCGCAATGGTGGAGCGCCGTTGGGCAGAGTATGGCTTGGCTAACTTGAAGTTGGGCGAAGTCGATCTCAACTTATTTGGTTACGATATTCGCTAGTTTCCTTTTATACATGGCATTATGTGGCATTCGATCGCCCCTCGCATTAACGAAGCCATTAGCCAAGTTACCTGCCAAGATTTCCAGATTGGCGATCGCCATTCAATCAGCGGCGGCAGTATTAACCAGGCATATCGGATCAGCAATGATAGCCAAACTTACTTTATTAAGCTAAATCAAGCCAGCCAAATCGCTATGTTTAAAGCTGAAGCCTTCGCGCTTCAGCAAATGGCAGATTCTCACACGATTCGAGTACCCCAGCCGATCTGTCACGGCATAGCCGAGAACTCATCCTACCTTGTACTAGAATGGCTCGATCTCGGCTCTGTCAATGCCCAATCCTGGGAAGCCATGGGGCACAATCTCGCCGCCATGCATCGAGTCACGAGCGATCGCTTCGGCTGGCATCACGATAATGTGATTGGCTCCACGCCTCAGCGAAATCCCTGGACTACGACTTGGGCTGACTTCTTTACCCAGCATCGTTTGAGCCATCAATTTCAGCTTGCCCAGCGTCGAGGCGGTCACTTTCCTCAGCAGGAAAAGCTTTTGGCGATCGCCCCCAAAATTCTGGCACATAGCCCTCTGCCCTCGCTGGTTCATGGTGATTTGTGGTCGGGCAATGCGGCAGTTACTACTCAGGGAGAGCCTGTAATTCTCGACCCGGCGGCGTACTATGGCGATCGTGAGGTTGATCTGGCGATGACTGAGCTATTCGGCGGTTTTCCAGCACCTTTCTATAGCGGCTATGGAGAGGTTTGGGCGATCGATCCGGGCTATTCACGGCGTAAGACTCTCTACAACCTCTACCATATTCTGAATCACTTCAATCTGTTTGGCGGCAGCTATGCATCTCAGGCAAACCAAATGATTGCAGCCTTGCTTGAATAAACAGCCTTAATTTAGGAACCCATTTTTGAGCTGAATCGTCAACGCTATTACATCACAAGATTCAAAGGGTTTTCTATGCGACCCGCTACACTCTATGCTATCAGCGCTGGGCTGAGCATTTTAGTCGCTGTTCAACTGGCTACAGGAAAGACGATCGCTCCCGTTCCTCCTGCCCAAACTTCTACTCAGGCACAAAAATAATGTCTGACTCTGGCTGAAAAATGTAGCCATAGTCAAAACAGAGGGCGTTGCCATGCCGAATTACGCTAAATCCAAAGTTAGAAGTTACATCTGTAGTAAAAGTGGCGATCACTAGCTCTATGAGTTTCTTAGGCGATATATCAGGCTGCTGAACAAAGTAGTTTCGTTTAGCGAAGAACACGCCCTCATCTTTAGGAACGACAATGCCGTTGAGCCGATGTGCATGCTGAATCGGTCTGATATAAACGTTGATAAATTCATCCTGGCTTCGTTGTAGCCGATAGAGCCGTTCATGCTGAAGCCAACTCATGCAAAACATCATTTTCAGCAGCTCAAAACCCAGAATGTAATGGAATACATTGCTGCGCTCTTCAGAACTAAAAACTAGCCTCAGCGCTGCTTGCAGGTAGTGATCGGGCTGTCTCCGGGTATCTTGAGCCGAGTGAATATAAAACTGCTTAATGTAGCTACGCAAGACCGCCTCTGATAGCTCAGTTTGGATATGGAAGTCGTTGAGGTATTGCCCTACTCGCTGCTTAGTTTCCTGATCCTCCAGCTTGCGCGAAACCAATCCGTCAGCCGTGTAGTCATCCAAAAACTCTGCCTGAATCTCAGGTGTTGCCGCACACATGAGATGGCAGAGAGACAGCATATAGCGACGCTGATGCCAAGACAAGCTTTCTACCCAAACACGCGCCTCTGCTGGCAGCATTGACAGGATGCTGTCAACGTCCCCATTTACTGCCGCGATCGCCCGATTCATATTGCTAACCTAGCTTCCAGGAATTGCAAGTCGTCAGATCTAGTCTGCCCAAACCGCAGGAGCCGCAATCTTCTGTGGTTTGGCTGCTGTGCGCTACATTGGTTTAGAAGAAGAACTACAACTCTTAACATGACTGAACATAGCGTATGGCGGATTTTGTTGGCTCACAAAATCGCCCCTGCTTTTACTGCTAACCCCAAAGTCGAAGCGTGTTTTGTATTTGGCTCGACAGCATTAGGTATTGCAGATCAGTATTCTGACCTTGAGTTAGCTTTTATCTGGTCACAACTGCCGTCCACCGAAGAATTACAGGCTGTAGCACAAAGTGTTGATGTTAAAGGGTGGGAGATTGAACCGTATGGGGAAGCAAAACAGGTGTGGTTGGAGCAGTTCTACCTATACGGCATGAAAGTCGAAGCGGGTCATTGGGCGCGAGATACGATCGATAATATCGTTCTTGATGTTATTGAGCGTTACGATGTATCGCAAAATGGGCTTTTGTTTGAGAAGCAAGCCACAGCGTCTAACCTTCAACGCGCGGTTGTTCTTTACGGCGAAGATATTATCAAACATTGGCAAACTCGCCTTTCTCCTTATCCTGAAGAGCTTGCTGTTGCAATGGTTCAGAAGCATCTAAAATTCCGCCCCTTCGATGGTCAACAAATACTGACCGAACGCCTTGAGATTCCGATGCTGTATGAAAATAACTGCGCCATTGTGCGATGGCTTCTCAATTTGCTGTTTGGGCTGAATCGCATTTATTATCCTGGCTTTAAGTGGACACGTTACTTTGTTGAAGAAATGGACATCAAACCGCCTGAATTTTTTGCACGGTTGGAGCGTGTTTTTCAATCTGATGCGGTAAGCGGAACCTGTGAGTTGCGACAACTCTCAGAGGAAACGTTCGACCTTGTAGAGAAGCACTTGCCGCAAGTTGACCTTAAGCAGCAGCGTGAAACGTTCAATCGGCTTTATCCGAAATGGAAATTGCCTGTCAGTGAATAACCTTAAAGTCCAACAACAGCCTGATATCCCGGCTGGTTTGGACTATCGGGATATTTTGATAGTATTTCAGATGTAAAAAACCTACCAGAGTAACTGGTAGGTCTGTAAGTTTCAAAAGCTTAATGAGTAAAAAGGAATTTTTTCCGTAATTCACTCATCGAAGGATGAAGTCACCTTTAGCGAATGTATTCCTTAAGAACGCTGTTGCGATTAGGATGACGCAATTTACGCAAAGCCTTCGCCTCTATTTGGCGAATTCGCTCACGGGTAACATTGAAGATTTGCCCGATTTCTTCAAGTGTCTTCATGCGCCCGTCGTCGAGACCGTAGCGCAGACGCAGCACGTCGCGTTCGCGGGGGCTGAGGGTGCCCAAGACGCTCTCCAGATCTTCACGGAGCAGGTTTTTCGACACCTGATCTTCAGGCGTTTCGCCATCTGATTCGATGAAATCACCCAAGCGAGAATCCTCTTCTTTACCGATCGGAGTTTCCAAAGAGATGGGCAACTGAGCCGACTTGGCAATGAACCGCAGCTTCTCGATCGTCATTTCCATCCGAGTTGCAATCTCTTCTTCAGTTGGCTTACGCCCCATTTCTTGAGAGAGCAGCTTGGTGGTTTTTTTGATCCGAGAAATGGTTTCGTACAGGTGAACTGGGAGACGAATGGTGCGAGACTGGTCGGCGATCGCTCGCGTGATGGCTTGACGAATCCACCAAGTCGCATAGGTCGAGAACTTGTAGCCCTTTTCGTGGTCAAACTTTTCAGCCGCCCGAATCAGACCCAAGCTGCCTTCCTGAATCAAGTCTTGAAAAGACAAGCCTCGGTTCATGTACTTCTTGGCGATCGATACTACCAATCGCAGGTTAGACTGCACCATCTTTTCCTTTGCCCTACGACCTTCATAGAGGCGACGACGGAACTTCGGCAAAGTCTGGTTGACCTCGTTTGCCCATAGCTCCATGTTCCGCTCAAAGTCTTGTGCAGGACGCTCAAGACGCTCAGAAAGGCGATCGCGAATCCGCTCTAATTCCAGCAGGTCTGCAATCTTTCGCGCTAACTCAATCTCTTCATCAGCCCGAAGCAGACGAATCCTGCCAATCTCTTGGAGATATAGCCGAATAGAGTCTTCGGTATAGTGCTTCTTCTTCGCGGGTACCCGACGACGGGAAGCTCCCTTAGTCGCCTTGGTTTCTTCCGCTTCAGGTTGGGCATCTGAATCGTCTCGATCGTCTCCGTCCTCTCCTATTAAGGCATCAAGATCTTCCGCCTCAGGTTGATCTAGTTCCAGTTCGAGTACGCCATTTTGTTGGGTCATGCCGCGCTCCTCATGCTCCTTGGTGTCAGATAATCTCAGGTCAATCAATACAGGGAAGTTGACGAAATTCCCTTTTTCTGGCAAGTTGTCTGCAAAAAGCAAAACATCTACCAGTCGAATCTACAGAAAACGCAGAATCCACAGAAAATAAATTCAGTAGATTATTGTTTATAGCTATCCTTCGGCACATCTCACCTCACCACAGCCACACAAGAGCGCTGGGCTGAAGCACCCATTTGGAATTCTTTGCCTATGACGGATGATGCTAATATCTCTTCGATTGTAACTTTTCTCACAAAACTTGCACGTCTTTTTCGCACCTTTCATCACAGCCATGTGACATAAATGCTTGAAATTGGCATGATAACGATCGCAATTACGTTCAATTCAGAGTCGAGATCTAGCATTCAAGAGTAATTTGACAAAAAATATGTGAGCTAGATAGCTAGTTAGATTTACCGAGTTGGATGTTAAGCTACCTCACTCCTGCCGCACTACGAGATCTCAGTACGAAACCTCGCTATGAGACAGCACTGCATCATGCGCTAAAACTATGCTTCAGGCATAACGAAGGTAGGCAGCTCACACTCGCTATTCTAATAAGTTCAGCACAATTACATACGAATTGCCTAGAGATGAAAACTACGAGTTTTTGTGCTAGCTCTAGCTCAAAAAATTTTACCCATTAGAGCTGAATGTTATGCAGGTCGTGCGTTGGGTCAGCTAAATGCTGAATAACTTGACGCTAAGTACCTTAATAATTAGTAATACTTATTAGCAGGAGTAGAATTGAATTTGTGTTGGTGTTTGTCAGATCTTCAGGCGATCGATGTATTTCCCTGATACAAAATTGACTGAAAAATCTTCAAAAATTCACAGCAAAAATTCACAGAGTTGAAAAAGCAGGGTAAATCCTTATCAAAAATGTCTAAAAAGCAGAAGTTTCCCTACTTAGTGGGTTCTAAGTGGACGGCACAGCAAACGACCTGGGGATGGCGACATTTTCAGGTCGTAAACCGTAAGAATCAGGGTCAGTGGGTATTTGCTGAAATGGTTGCGGCTTGCGATCCGGCTGTTCGGTTTTGGCTCAACGCTCAGCAGTTCAAAGATCGCCATCTGTGGCAAGCAGGTTGGCGATCGCTACAAGAGATGACGGAAGCTGATTTGACAGAAGCTGATGTCAAGTAATTTTCGCTATGCGGCTTTACGGTTCGCCCTTTACGGTTCGCCTTCTATGGCACCCGCATGGCAATCTCTCAGCCATAGCCTTATGGCTTGAGCAATCACGCCCTGACTGGCATCTTGTGGCGCTGAGGTAGGCTGATAGGTGGAAGGCTGATAGGTAGAATAAGTGCCGATCGCCGAAAACATCAGCACGAGCTGCCAGCCATAGCTTTGAGTTTGGGTGAGGAACAGCCAATGATAATGCTGGAGCTTGATCGCTTCACCGGAGACATATTGTCGCTCCAGGGTCGTGAAAAAAATCTGTGGCGGTTCGCTAGATGAAAGTCTGCTAGGTGAAAGTTCACTTGGCAAAGTTTCATTAGGCAAGGTTTCATTAGGTAAAGTTCCATTAGGCAAAGTTTCGCTAGACAGGCGATTGGGACTGAGTGGCAATGCCCGAAAGTCAGGTTTTCCAGCCAACAGGACGTATCCTGGCGTGTCCGGATCGTTTTCCCTATGGGCGTGCGTTAGATAAGCTCTTTGATTGACTCGATTGGCGTAGCTAGGCAAATCGCGCAGCATTAGCGGCATTAGATCTTCTAGCCGATCGGGACAGGCGATCGCCCGTCGGATAGGGTTTGAAGCTGCTTGAGCCGCACTACTCAGCCACAGGCTGTTAGTTAATTCAGTGTTAATTAATCCAGTGCTAATTAACCCAGCGATCGCTCTCAAAATCCTAGGCTGTATATCTTTAGGGATGGCGATCGGAGCCTGTGGCATGACTATTGG
>CASBQM010000485.1 GCA_949127645.1 Synechococcales cyanobacterium PMM_0036 | reverse complement strand
TTTCCATTTTAAGCTGAAGCACTTTCCGCTCCACTTCGTCCAATTCTTCCGGCTTAGAGGTGGTTTCCATCTTCAGCTTGGCTGCCGCTTCGTCTACTAGATCGATCGCTTTGTCGGGCAAGAAGCGATCGCTGATATAGCGATTGGACAAAGTTGCTGCGGCAACCAGAGCGTTATCAGAGATCTTGACGTTATGGTGTGTTTCGTAGCGATCTTTTAATCCGCGTAAAATTGAAATTGTGTCTTCGGGGCTAGGTTGATCGACATAGACCTGCTGGAATCGTCGTTCTAGCGCCGCATCTTTCTCGATATATTTACGATACTCATCCAAAGTCGTCGCCCCAATGCAGCGCAGTTCGCCACGAGCCAGCATTGGCTTCAGCAAGTTTCCGGCATCCATCGAGCCTTGGGTGGCTCCGGCTCCGACTACCGTATGAATTTCGTCGATAAAGAGAATAATTGCGCCATCAGATTCAGTTACTTCTTTGAGGACTGCCTTAAGTCGTTCCTCAAACTCTCCCCGATATTTGGCTCCGGCGATCAACGCCCCCATATCTAGTGAAATTAGCTTACGATCTTTCAGCGATTCGGGCACGTCGCCGTTGATGATTCGCTGAGCTAACCCTTCAGCGATCGCCGTTTTGCCCACGCCGGGTTCGCCGATCAGCACAGGATTATTTTTGGTGCGGCGAGATAAAATCTGGATCGTGCGGCGAATTTCATCATCTCGTCCAATCACCGGATCGAGCTTGCCCTGCCGCGCCGCTGCCGTTAGATCACGCCCATATTTTTCTAATGCCTCATACTTGCCTTCAGGATTCTGATCGGTCACTTTTTGATTGCCTCTAATCTGTTCTACTGCGGTTTTAAGTTGCTTATCGCTAAGCTTAAATTCTTGAAATAAGCCTTTGCCAAAGCGATCGTCTTTGGGATATACCAGCAGCACATGCTCAATCGAGATAAACTCATCGCCGAACTCTTTCCGAGCGGACTCTGCCCGATCGAGTAAGGTGTCGAGCGATCGCCCCAGGTAAACAGAGTCCCCTGCACCCGAAATCTTGGGTTGACGACGCACAAAGTCTTCGGTATAGTCGCGGACGCGCCGCACATCTGCACCCAGCTTGTTGAATATGCTGGTTGCCAAGCCTTCCTGCTCTAACAATGCCGCCATCAAGTGTTCGGATTCAAGCTGTTGATGCTGTGCCTGCTTAGCGATTTCAGGAGTCCGGGCGATCGCTTCCCAGGCTTTTTCGGTAAATTGATTGGGGTTAGTCGGTTGCATAAGTTTTCAGCCTTGGGGGTGAGCGGCTTCTTTAAGGTCTTGAGCTTTGAGTTTTGCATCTAAACCAGCAACAACCCAAAACTCTTTTAATACATATAGGACTTGATTCATTGTATTGATTTAGCAGCCCTGCACAGGATCGGGCTTCCCCCCTAGGGCGATCGCATTGCCGCCTATTTTTCACCTTTCCCAGTTGCATCGTACATGACGGTGTATTTTAGTGTCGGATTGAGCTGCCGCAAGATCCGGGCGTAGGCTTCGGCATCGGCAAGTTTGTAAAATCGGGCGACATCAATATGCCGAAAGTTGGGCAGCAGACGCACGACAACCCAAGGCGTAATTTGCTCTCGATACGCCATAATTATTCTATTCTCCATACGAATTGGGGATTGAGCCAGTGCTGAGAAGTTGGTAGCTGCTATGCACTGGCTCTTCAATTGTTGATGTCTTTAGTCACCATTCTACATTAATGGTGTCAGTAGTCAACACTTGCTTTTTGACCTTTCTGACAATATGTAGCGCATGGGTAGAGCAGGTAAAGCACTCAAACAAGTGCTAGAAACCTACAGCATCTCTCAAAATCGACTGGCTGTAACGATGGGCATCGATCGCTCTAATGTTAGCCGTTGGGTGAGTGAAGAGAGAGATCCGACGGGAGAAGCGATCGCCGCTATCAAAGCAGCCCTCAAAAAGCTTGAGCCTGAAGCGGCTGATGAGTTTGTACGACTGTTTTTGTATAGCAATTTGGGTGAGGAAGAGAAGGAGTGAGCGATCTATTCCACCCTTTTCTTTAACGCATCCCTTGCCGATTTTGCCATCGCATGATCAGGAAAAACCGTGAGGAAATCTTCTAGATCCTCGATCGCCTCCTGAATTGCATTGCTAGGCGCACCCCGATCGATCGCCACTTCAAATCTTATAGTCCTACCTGAAACAATCTCTATGATCACCTCAGAATGTTCTGGGCTAAGATAGGCAAGACTTTATTACCCTCAGATAAGCTATGACACTAAAGACTGGAGAACCCCTTCAGAACAGCAAATATGTTGTTCAATCAGTCCTAGATCAAAGCGACTTTGGGATAACCTACAGTGCCAGACACACGCTCCTCGACCAGCTTATCCTCCTACAAACCCTCAACGACACCGTTCAGCAACGCAGCGACTTTCCTCAGCTAAGGCAGCAATTTCTCACCGCAGTCCGATCGCTGGGAGAGCGATCGGATACCCTCCGAGTTCTGGACTGCTTCGAGGAAAACACCCTGCCCTACGTTGTGCTACAGGCAACAGTTGGACAGACTCCCCGCATCAGCGATTGGCTGACGCTGCCACCAGAACCCCTAACATCAGACTTATCTCACTCTGAACTGCCAGAAGCTTCAAAGTCAGAAATTCCAGTCCCTCCTACAAAAGCCGAAGTTCCGATCGCCCCCGAACTCATGCGCGAGATCGTACTGCCGCAAATAAACGGCACTTCCCAAAACGGCACCACTGGGCGATCGCCCCAGATTGTTCAGCCTCAGAAGCGCATTCCCATTCCGTTTCTTGTGACCCTGCTAATAGGTCTGGGCTTAGGGGCAGGGGCAGGATTTGCACTACGCTTTCAGCCTACTGGAGTTGCGAGAACCCCGAGCTTATTTGGTCAAGAACAAGCTTTTCCTTCTCAAGGCGACTGGCCCATCACCGAAACGCCTAATCGACTCAGCGTAGAACCCAAGATAGAAGAACCGTTCTATCGCACAAACGTACCGGACTATAGCCCTACGCCGCAGCCGCTCTACAGCCCCAAAACTGACTTCAGTAGCCCCCCGTCTGACTTGCCCCCCTCACCCGAAGCAAAATCCGATCGCCCTCTCGAATCTTCCCCAAGTCCCAGCCTATCGGACAATTTGTCTCCTCCTGCGCCCCAAAGACAGGCGATCGACTCAGGTGCGATCCCGCCATTGAATGATCTTGACTCAATGCCCAACATTCAGCCTTCTGCCGCTCCTGCCAACTCAGCTCCCACAAGTCTGGCTCCTCTCGCTCCAAGAACTCCTCCTGAGCGATCGCCCAAGTCGCTCAAGCCCACCGTTATCAGCCAATAGATGCCTCTAGAAATCCACGCCACGCTTCAGATCAACGCCCTTCTCAGCATAGTGCTTGTGGCAATAGACTTCTGAGTGAGCGCTAGCTAAATCAAAGTAGTCAGGCGGGTTTTTGCAGCGTCCAGTAATCACGATCTCAGTGTCTCGGGGTTTGCGCAGGAGAGCTTGCACGATCGGCTCTTGGGGCAGCAGCTCCAAATCGACCGTGGGATTCAGTTCGTCCAGAATGATGGTTTTGTAGAGTCCTGAAGCGATCGCAGCCTTGGCAATCTCCCAGCCGCGCTCTGCCTCCACATAATCTAGCTCTTGCTGCTGCCCCCGCCAGACGATCGCATCCCGACCGCAACGCTGATGATCCACCAGGTTAGGATAGCTCTGATTCAGAGCCGCGATCGCCGCATCTTCCGTATAGCCACCGCCCCCCTTGAGCCACTGCAAAATCAGCACCCGGTGAGACTTATCTTGACTAATGCCCTTACCGATTGCCTGGAGCGCTTTGCCTAGGGCACTTGTAGACTTGCCTTTGCCATCTCCGGTATAGATCTCAATGCCCTCAATGCCGTGAGCTAAAGCATTGGGATGATCCTGCGGCTTCATTTCTGAGTGTAGGTCGGCGATTTCTAGCAGCGCATGGGGGGCACCCCGCCCCGTCGCAATGATCTCTAGTTCTTCCGGCTTGCGTCCTAGGGTTTTGACGACCTCCTCTACCGAGAGCAGTCCCAGATCTAAAACGGGATTAAGTTCGTCTAGCACCACGACAGAGTAAAGCCCAGAGGCGATCGCCCCTTTAGCTACATCCCAGCCGCGCTGAGCCTCCAGGCGATCGAACTTAGTGATTTCATCTACGCTAAAATACTCGGCTCGTCCGGTACGCACTTGGTCAATCAGGTGGGGAAAGCCGCGTCGGAGTGCCTCGATCGCCGCATCTTCATCATAGGTGCGTCCGGGACCTTTGAGAAATCGTAACAATAGAATGCGGGTCTGGCTTCCGGTGTTGATTCCTAAGCCAATAGACCGCAAAACCACGCCCAGAGCCGCTTGAGATTTGCCCTTGCCTACCCCGTCATAGACATGGATTTGTCCAACCAATCGCTCACTCCGGTTTTGAGCCGTGCGAATACCAATGCCAGTCCTTACCATGGTTTTACGGGGTGTGTTTGGGAGAATTTTGTAGAAGCTAGGGAAGAAGCGCTGAGCTTAGAAGTTGATTTTAGCGAAGGAATGCGTGAGGTGCTGACAATTCAACGTTTTTATCCCTTACGCTGGTTTACCTTTTGCTCTGGGCACTTGCTCTGGGCACTTGCTCTGGGCATAAGGCATAAGGACGCACAAAACCGCTATTGATGGAGTATGAGCCACAAATAGCGACATCTTTTATTCTATCTCTAGTGTTATATCTGTCTGGCTTGACTAAAATTAGCGAGAGCTGCATCGACTCAGCCGTTTTACCTACTCAGCCATTGCCTCGACCTATCCGGGTTTTCGGTCAGGAGCTACCGTCATGTTTCCCGATTCTTTTCCAAATATCGTGCCGCTACGGGCGATCGCCCTCCAAAGCCTATTTTTGCTGATGGCGATCGCTATTGAGGCGACGGTCATCTATCGACAGCTCAAAATGCCGCCTAAGCCCAGCATTTACTATGCTGCTGCCATCAATCTCTTCTGTGTTGTGCTGGGCTGGCTGGCGCTGTTTATCTTTTTGGACTTAGCTGATGTCCTGCCTCCCGGCATTCAGGTGCCCCTCGTCAGTTTCATCTTTTTTGACCAATGGTCGAGCGAGACGGCGACGCTGCTGATCGTAGCTTGCTTCATTATTTTTTTTGTCAGCATTGGGGTCAAGCTTCTGGGGCTTCTAGGGCTAAGGCTCTTATTAGAATTCGACAAGAAGCCCGACGAGAAAAAGCCAGATGAGAAAAAGCCCGACGAGAAAAAACCTGATGAGCCGCTGCCGGAGTCAGCACCAGAAGAATCAGAGCCAGAGGTTAGACCGAGTATCTTTCGAGAACTGCGACAGGAACCCAACCCCTTCCGGTCTGAAATTACGACGATCCTGTTTGCCAATGCCTGGAGCTACAGCGCTATTTTGCTAACCCTGATGATTCGACAAGCCCTCCTTTAGCCTCCTCCATTCCCGCCAAACTAACTAACCGTCGTGATCTTCATCAAAAGAGTTTTAGAACAGATCAAAAAGCAGTTTGATGGCGTAAAACCCTTCTCATGGCAGGTTGCGCTACTGCTCAGCTTATTTTCCTGGTTCACCTATTTGCTGATTCGAGATCCCTCTGTGCGGCAGTTTGTGTCGCTGTTTGGATGGTTCTTTCTAATCATCGGCACCGAATGGGCGCTGATTAAAGCAGAGTACGTGGTTCCGGGCTTAAAGCTGAAGATTAGGTACGGACCCTGGCTTACGGGGGCGATCGCTAGCTGTGCCCTTTGGAGCAATCGCATTATCATTCAAGACGTTCAGGGCGCATTTGAGTGGTGGCCCCTTCTGTCTGTTGGGTTTGCGGCTTTTCCTAGATTCCTCAAAACGGGTCCTTCTCTCAAACGACCCGATGCCGATGCCCGTCGAGATTTGGTGATTCTGACGTTGGTGGGTTTGGTGCTGAGCTGCTGGTTCCGGTTTCACTTTTTGCTGCAAGATTTTTTGGTCAGCTATCCTAGCCTTGCATCTGACAACATGAATCGCAGTGCCTTTGTGGTGCGGATTAATCCTAACAGTGTGCCCACTTCGAGTGGGGTTGCTGTGCTTGATTCTGCTGAGGCGATCGTTCGGAGCGAGTTAGCTAAGCGATCGTGGGCGGATGGTCAACGCTGGCTAAAAACCATGTCTCCACAGGCTCCTGTTTCAGGCAGTCAGGCTCCTGTTTTGGGTAGACAGGCGTTGAGTGCGGCATACCAGACTGCCCCTAGCCTCAAAGAAGTGAATCTCTGGCGATTTAATGCAGAATTTTCGCCCAGTATCCCCACCAATGTGTTGAAAATGGGGATAACCTGGCTGGGACCTAGCTCGCAGACTAACGGCTACACGCTGAAAAAAGATTGTTCGATCAGCGAAGCGCCCGTTCAGCAATTTGTAAATGGGCTGGCAGAAACGGCTGGAGCGACAGCGCCACTGGCTCCCTATCGCATGGATTGTGGGGCGATCGAGTCTTCAGTGCCCGGTGTAAATGTCCAAAAGCCCGAACCTCTGATGCAGCAGACGGGTAATTTCTTTGAACGGTTGATGAAGGCAATTTTGGACTTGCTGCAAGGATTTGTGGATATTTTGGGCAGAATTTTGGGTACTGGTAGGCAGTAGTGTTGCGTCGGGAGGTTTAACCGTGAACTTGGCTCGCATTTTGGTCGTTGCCTCTAACGTGTTTCGTGAGGTCATCCGCGATCGCCTTCTCTACTTGATTGGTTTTTTTGCGATCGCTCTCATTGCCGCATCGGTGCTGCTGCCCGAGGTGTCGGGAGGAAGCGGCGATAAAATTATCCTGGATGTGGGGCTGGCTGCTATGAGCCTTCTAGGGCTGGCGATCGCTATATTTATCGGCACTGGGCTGATTAGCAAGGAAATTGAGAAGCGTACGGTTTATGTGATGATTGCCAAACCTATCAGCCGGGCTGAGTTTATTGTCGGCAAGCATTGGGGCTTGTCTGCGGTGCTGGCGGTGTTGGTAAGCGCCATGATGGTCATCTATCTGGGTGTTTTGACGGTTAGACAGGTGGCATACCCGTTGGATAGTCTGCTGTGGGCGGCGCTCTTTCAAATTTTGGAGCTGTCTCTGATTGCTGCCGTGGCTCTGCTGTTTGGGGTATTTACCAATGCCCTGCTGGCGATGCTGCTCACGGTGGCGGTGTATCTAATGGGGCATTTTAGCCGCGACTTGCTGTCTCTGGGCAAGCTAGCTAAAGATGCGACTCTGCAACCTATTACTGAAGCGCTGTACTTAATTC
>CASBQM010000484.1 GCA_949127645.1 Synechococcales cyanobacterium PMM_0036 | reverse complement strand
TGCATGCACGTGCGCTAGAGCTTTACGATCAGATCGGTCTGGCGCAAGAAGCTGTTCAACAGGGCGAGATCGTGCAGCAAGGTGCCCTCATGCACGATGGCAAAGTTAGTGCCCATCTCGATTTTTCCGGTCTTGGCGGTCGGCTCAGCCCCTTTCCGTTTTTCCTCATTTTTGAGCAAAGTAAAAACGAGCATTTGCTGTATGGCTATCTTCAACACCACGGAAAAGAGGTGCAGTGGCAGACCGAGATGGAAACCCTGACCCAAGATGCAGACGGTGTTACAGCAGTGCTGAAAGCAGCAGATGGCGAAACCCAGACGATCGCTGCTCAATATTCAGTCGGCTGTGACGGTGCCAGCAGTCCTACGCGGCATTCTCTTGGTCTCAGTTTTGAGGGTTCCACATTTCCACGTCTGTTTTACGTCGCCGATGTCGAGATGGAGTTTCAGGCAGAGGCGGGCACGTTTTATGCACCCCTGGGGCATGATTCGTTTGTCTTAGTTGTGCCGATGCAGGGTGGGCAGCACTGGCGTTTTATTGGCAATATGCCAGAACATAACGATCGCCCTGATCAAGACGTAACCTTCGAGGAAATCGAACAGAAAGTCAAAGGGCTGTTGCAGCGCCCCATCAATATCACCAATGTGCGCTGGTTTTCGTCTTACAAAGTGCATACCCGCCACGTTGATACGTTTCGCAACGGCAGATGCTTTCTGGCTGGCGATGCTGCCCATATCCACACGCCATCGGGTGGTCAGGGCATGAACACAGGCATTCAAGATGCCTACAATCTAGCCTGGAAACTGGCGCTAGTGCTGCATGGTCATGCAAACGAGACGTTGCTCGAAACCTATACCGAAGAACGGTTGGCAAACGCCAAACGGCTCTTACAATCAACCGACCAGTTTTTTGATGTCGCAGTGGGGAATCAGTGGTACTTCCAGTTCATCCGCGACAACATTTTGCCCAGTGTGGCTAATGTTGTGACGCGCTTTGGTGCTGCCAAAGAGTTCATCTTTCAGTTGGTGTCTGAAATCGGCATCAGCTACCACAATAGCTCGTTGAGCCAGCATCAGGGGGACGGTACGTTTAAGGTCAAAGCCGGAGACAGAATGCCCTATTTTCTAGTGGACGATACCAGCGTTTACGACAGACTGCGCGAGCCAAATTTTCATCTACTCATCTTCTCCAATAGCAGACAGGATTATGCAAGTTTGCGGTTGGAACTTGAAGACGAATACGGCGACTTTGTTGATCTCAGCAGCATCCCGTTGTATTCGCACGTTGTTGAAATTTTCGGCACCAGGCAGCCATTCCTGATGCTACTGAGACCCGACAACTACGTTAGCTTGATCTCCCCAAAGATCTCCCTGGAAGACTGTAAAGCCTACTGGAAGAGTTTTTTTGGGAAATAGGGCTTCTACCTGGTTGACTGACAAAACTAGGAAACTGGAATGCGGCTAAGGACGGTGAATTGACGGTCAAAAGAGCGATCATGTTGTCGTTTGGAAGCAATGGCAGGTTGCGGGTCAGACTGGCTCGATAAGAACCGATAAACCTGAATTTGGGATTGCTGGGTTATCGCCCGTCGAATCCAATTCCAACCGAGTTTGAGATAACTCATGCCCCGTTGCCAATGGGTATCGACTAGACGACGATGCCCCGTTGCTACCACCTGAGTGCCTTGCAGGATGAGAAATAGCATCGTCAATGCAATCACCCCACACCTCTGAGAGAGGGCAAACTTGTCTCGCAATCGGGACGCTTCCAAATTAAATCCACCCGATTTGAGGTCCAAAAATGATTCTTCCACCTGAAATCTCAGTCGATATTGGGCGAAAGTTTGCAACGTCGTCGGTTGATCACTGATAATCACCCAGTCTTTGTCACTCTGTTGGTCATGGGCAAAAGCGAGATAGACATTGGCACAGGGCTTGGTTTTGCCAATCGAAATAGCGGGTGTAAAATAAGCTTCTCCCGATTTGAGTTGCACTGAAGAAACTTTGTGCCACTGCCCTGCCAATTGGAACCCAAACGAGCGTTTGATCCGAATGCGGAAATGCCAACCCAGATTCTCACGCAAATACTTCATGAACTTGCCATCGCCAAACCCCCGATCAGCTAGTAAAACAATCTCAACGTCGGATGGCAGCAATCGAGCGGCTTGACACAGCACCCGCTCTCATCGTCCATAATCTAACAGTGCTGCTGGATTGAGCCACAATTGTCCAAGCTATCGGGACGGTTCTACCCCGATAAACCACCCCGACCCAAACAATGCAGAAAATATTCCAAACCATCGGGGTATCTCAGCTGAGATACATCCTTTTTTGCTTGTCCCAGGGCGATAAGGCTGGTTTGACCCAGGCACGATGGGCGGCGATGATATTGATCCGGCGGTTGAATAGCCCTCGTCGAAATCGTCGTTGATGAGACTGGCCATAGCGGGCACGGCTTTTGACATAGACCCCAAAGCCGTTGAGATGGACTTTTTGACTTTGAATCATGCCATACGCCTTCGGCGGGGCAAAGCCCTACATCATCCAGCAAATCGTCTGTAAATGTCGGGCATCTCGCCAAACGATTGGACATTGACTCAGATAATCATTCAACGCATCATAGAGACGGGAAGTCGGGGGCATGGTTTCAGCTTCGTTGTGTGGTTACTTCTTAGCCTAACTTAACCGCCACTTCCCTCCTAGCTTCCGTTTCACCCTCTACAAGTTTTGTCAGTCAATCAGGGTTGGTCATAGCTTGTCCAAGCTTCGCTGTAAACTTCCTGCTCTGGGGGCAAACACACGCCATGATTTGAGCGAATCGCCACGATGAACGGCAGTTTTATCGTGTCCAGTGCCCCGAGAAACGTGCTGCTCTCGCCGTACAAACGGTCAGCTAATACCTGGGCAATGTTGAATCCCAGCGCTTTTAGCTCCTCGATGATTTCCACCGCTAGTTGCGGTTTGGTTTTGTACTCATCGCCTGCCTTGAGTCGAGATCGAGGTTTGAAGACTTTGAACAGCAACGGATAGGTGATCCCATCCACCACGCCATAGGCATTGACTGAGACGATGCCGTTGCTCGTTTGTCCCAGTTTGCCGATGTATTGCTTGGCAACATAGTCGGTGGTCGTGCCTTTTTTGGCATCTCCGGTTTCATCAATGCACAACGTCATTGCCCGCTTGCCCATCTGTTGTCGGGTTGCCTCTAATCG
>CASBQM010000483.1 GCA_949127645.1 Synechococcales cyanobacterium PMM_0036 | reverse complement strand
GCACCCGCAACCAACGCCACTTTCTCTTGCAATAAAGACATCACTTTTTTTCCTGATTTTGAAACACTGAAATTTGCTTAATAACAAGCTATAGCAATCCTATTTGATTTTTGAAAAAGCTCCGTACATCTGAAGTTTTGAGAAATCAAAGTTGGTATTTTGCAGAAACCACTCAAATAGCCATTTGAGCCGGGGAAAAGACTTTGCTAAGCCGGAAAAACGACGCACCCAGGTTTTAGCTTGGAGCCAGACATCCTCAATAGGATTCTGTTGGGGACAATTGGGGGCGAAGCAGACGCAATGAATCTGCCATTGGGAACTGGGTTGTCCCTGGTTAACCTGAGCTAGAAAGTCTCGCACCGTTTGAGAGCGATGATAGCTTGCACCATCCCACAAGATCAGCAATCGTTGGTCGGGAGACTGAGCTTGCAGATATTGCAGGTAACTCACCGTATTGTCTGAGTTTCCAGCATCATAGGCTTTAACCAACACTTCTCGCCCCAGGTAATCAATTGCGCCGTAGTAAGTTTGCTTTTGACGTTCATTGACCACGGGTATGGCAATCGCTTGGTCACTCTTGCCCCAAACGTAGCCGTTTACGTCTCCCCAGAGCAAATGACATTCATCCAGTAACAAGACTCTCAATTCGCCCCTCTCGATTTCCCGGCGGTAGCTTGCCAGCAACCGGGTAATTTCGTTTTTTTTACAGCCACGGCTTGAGGGTCTGCTTTAGGGTTGAGCTGGGTCGTTTTCTTCCAACTCATCCCGGCTGCCTCGAATAAGTCGTAATAGCTTTGCTTGGACTCATAGACCACGTCGTAGTCATCCGCTAGATGGTACTCCAATTCGCCAATCTCCCAGCAATCCTGGCTCTGCAACCAACTCAGCACCTCCTCCCGTTGCTGAGCACTCAAGTAGCTGATGCGTCCTCTATGCTGCAACTGCAAGCCTTCAAGCCCATCAAGTTCATAGGCTTGTTTCCAACCACTAATGGAACCTATCGACACCTCCAGGATTTTGCCAATCTCCACATAGCCATAGTTCTGGTAGACCAGTTTGAGAGCCAAGGCTTTCCGCACCTCACGAGCCTCTCGATGCTGGCTAATGAAACCTTGTAGCTCTTCTACGGCTGCTTGGACAGATAGTTTTGCCATGGGAGAATATTCAGTGCTTGTCTCTCCGTATTCTCCCCTATTTCTTTCAGTAATCAAACCGGAGCACTATAGTAGTCTGTCAATGCAGCAGGGCGATAAAGATTTAAAAGACTTAACTTTTTCTCAAAACCTTAACCACTTTATCTGTTCAATTATGGCGAAAATATATTATGTCTCAAGTAAAGGAAGCGATCAAAACACTGGGCTGAATAAGACTTCTCCTTTTAAAACAATACAGAAGGCGGCAGATCTGACCCATCCTGGAGACACCGTTTATGTGATGAATGGAACATATCGAAATACATCGTCTAATAATGTTTTAACGATTAGGAATTCAGGTCAGCCTGATGCCTGGATTTCTTACAAAGCGTATCCGGGGCACAAACCTAAATTAGAATCCACAGGTTGGCAAGCGATTGAAGTTCAGGGAGCTTCGTACATCACTATTGATGGCTTCAAACTAGAGGGAAACAATGATAACCTTACGCTTGAGTATGCTGTTTCTCAGAAGAATAATTCAGAGAATTCTCTGACTTCCGGCAATGGCATCGGAGTCACGCCATTTCGACAAAAAAATATCACCTACCCTCACCATATTATTATCCGTAACAACGATGTTTCTAAATTTGGAGGAGGGGGTATTTATACTTTTGCTGCTGATTACGTGACGATCGAAAATAACGTTGTTCACAGCAATTCTTGGTATTCACCATACGCCAATAGCGGCATTTCTAACTACCAGAACTGGAACTTCGATCGCCAACCCGGCCATAAAATGATTATCCAGGGCAATACAGTATACGACAATAAAAATCTGATTCCATTTTACCGCCTTGGCACTATCACTGATGGTAATGGCATCATTATTGACGACTCTCGAAGCACCCAACTCATGTCTGTGCTAGGAATCTATTATGGGCGCACATTAATAGAAAACAACATTGTCTATAAGAATGGCGGTAGAGGCATTCATGTATTTGAAAGTGACGCTATCGATATCATCAATAATACGACATACCAAAATTCCCAAACTCCTGATATTCAAGATGGGGAAATTACCGCTATTGTGGCTAGCGACGTGCAAGTTTACAACAATATAATCTATGCAAAAACGGGGTTGCCCGCCAACACAATTTCAGACGCTAATAACGTAATTTATGACTATAACTTAGTCTTCAACGAAACCCAATTTGCTGGTACAGTGCGCAACAATAAGTTTAGTCAGAACCCTCAATTTGTAGACCCATCAACTGGCAATTTTTCGCTCAAGGCAGGAAGCCCTGCTCTCAATATAGGTGGTGGATTGAGTGCCAAAAACGATATCTACAACGTTCAGAGACCTCAAGGATCTGGTGTTGACGTTGGGGCGATCGAGAAAAAAGCTGATGATGCACAGCCTCCTTACAACCCTACCAAGCAAGGGACTCATCGAGCAGATTTCTTGAGAGGAACCATTCGAGCAGATATTTTAGATGGTAAGGGAGGTAACGACACCTTATTGGGAGGTATAGGCAATGACCTGCTTGTAGGTGGTGTGGGTCAAGATAACCTGCTAGGCGGTAAAGGTAATGACACTCTTATCGGCGGCAGAGGTCGAGACATATTTGCTTTCGGTTTTGGTGATGGGCAGGACACGATTCAAGACTTTGAAGACCATCAGGATAGACTTACTCTGCATGGAAATCTCAGTTTTAGTGACCTAACTATTAGACAGCAAGGACGGGATACCCTGCTGAGAATTTCTCAGCATGACTTCATACTGCTCAGAAACACAGAATTTATCAAGGTTACTGCCACTGACTTTAAGTAATTTGCCTTTAATTTTAGTAGGCTCCCTTCTTTTGAAGAACAACTCCAACCGTTTGCAGAATAATTTTCATATCTAGTTGAAGCGACCAGCTACAGATATAAACAATATCTAAATTCACAGTATCGTCAAAGTTATTGATATCAGATCGACCTGAAACTTGCCATAACCCCGTGATCCCTGGCAAAACTTCTTGTCTAATAAAATGCCGTTCTTCAAACCTTTGAACATCCCTAACGGGCAGTGGACGGGGTTCCACAATACTCATCTCACCTACTAAAACATTGAACAGTTGAGGTAGCTCATCTAAACTGTAGCGACGAAGAAACTTACCAATTCTAGTAATTCGAGGATCATCCTTCATCTTGAAGAGTACGCCATCCTTCATTTCATTTCTTGCCTCTAGCGTTGCCTGCAATCTATCCGCATTAGCTACCATTGTGCGAAATTTCCACACTTTAAAGTAGCGACCATGCAAACCAACACGAGTTTGACGAAAGAAAATGGGTCCAGGAGAATCAATTTTTATCAGTAGCGCGATTAAGAAATAGAGAGGAGAAAAGAACAGCAGTAAAAGCGTGGAAAAGCAAAAATCAAAACCGCGCTTAACCCAGTAGTCACCGCCAATAATGATTGGGGCCCGAATGACAGGTGAAGGAATATTGCCGATAGATTCAAACCCTGAACGAGGCAAAGAGAAGGTTGGCTCCATTGGTAAAATTCGCAGCGTAATTCCAATTGTCTGGAAGTGCCAGCATAAATATAGACGATTTTTAATGGAACTCCAAGAGGCGAAAACCTCCGCTACCCCTAGCTTCTGGAGAGATTCAAAAGTTGCTTCTCTATTACGTCTATCTAAAGAACTTGAATCAGCTATACCCAGAATGCTATAGCAGTTTTCATGCTCAATGAGCTGCACATTTTTCTCTTGGTGTGATTTATCTGCAATCAGAAAAACAGGATAGCGAACAATGCCTCGCTGCCGCAGCAAATTAACAAAATAAGCTATTGCAACGCGACAAGTGCAAACAGATGTAACGCTCAAAAACCAAAATAGTAAAAATGCCGATCGAGAAATATAGCGACTTGGATTGTAAAGAAAAGCAATGAGCAATAAGAAAAGATTAACTAAAGAAACAGCTTTTACCAGCTCTACATAGTCACGATGATATTTTCCTGACTTATACAAACCCCTTGCATCAATTACACCGATACCAACAGCAATGATTATGGGAAGAAATAACGAGCTTTGAGTCGTCGTCCAGGGTGACTCAAACTGTGTTCCATGGGAAAGAGCCAGTTGCCAGGATAGGTAGATAGAAACCGCATCTAGCAAAACAAATGTTGCAACTCGGACTGAACCTATGGTGATTCCCTTACGAAAGATGATTGAGGTGGACGATCGCAAATCTGGCTTGGGTCGGGTTGTCGGTATTGAATTAAATGCCATAGTCGGCACTCCTGAAATATAAGGGCATTTTGAGCAGGCTCCAACCTAAAACTTTAGGTTTAGGGGTAGGGTCGTCAGGCGAACTTGAAAACAAAGTGCTTAGTAACCGACTTTGAAGCCTACATGAAGCTATTAATTTCAATCTCTAAATCTTTGACCGAGCATAGACTGACAGGTTGAGGAAACTACGTCAAAAACTTCTCTGAAGTAGGGCTTATTTTGCACTGTTAAAATACCCAGATTGAATAACTAAATGGCTAATATTTCTGTACTGGACTTGCGATCGTGACTTTCGCTCGGCTATCAAGCCTGCCAGCTTAGATGTGCTGGAACCTTACCCATCCACGCATCTAGAGGCATTTGTGAATAATTTCTGGATTGATCTCTACCCCTGACGATTTTAAGTTCAGGACCTTCTAAAACTACACACCATAATAAACAGGAACAACGATCGATGTTAACAACTTGCACTCAAAAAAAATTCTCTTCTCAGGTCGCTCCTCAGCCCAGACCTTCTCAGTGACCGGTGCACGATCTGAACGCTGCAACTTCAATTGCTCTAATTGTGGAACCGAATCCGAAACCATGCTTTGAAACCTCGCTAGGCGGAAAATACTCGAATTAGAATCGCTGTATCGCTCAAGCGTTAACGAATATCGTATTGAAAAACATCCAGCGGTTGCAAGCTATTGCGTCAAAGTCTGTCTCCTTTGCAAGAACGTTAGCAGAACGTAAACGCTATTGCCACCACAGCTCTCAAAATTCATCTTAAAGTTCATCTCAGGACATAGCCTGGAAAGAGCGTTTAACTGAAAAATATGTCTTCCCTGACCGGGCTAAAAGCGCCATATCTACTGAATTTTCTACGCACTTACACGTAAGTTGTAGTTCTGCGTATTCACCGGATTTTACAGCAAATTATAGGTTTACCCTGATTCTCTGAACAAACAGTAAATATTCTGATGTGTTCATCAAAATTTTACATAAATAGTCATTAACTGAAGATTCATATAAATTAACCGTAAAGTTCTACCCACAGATGTACGTGTAATGCCCAATAATATGCTAAGCACATTTTGTGTAACATCACTACATTATGGATTTCATATTTCGTGTAGTGCATTTACAAAATTGAAGCTTTTGGCTAGCGGCAGATTCATTGAGGCTTAGAGGTGGCAGATTAGTTTTGTAGGTTATGGCTCAATTGCTATATACCTTGCTCGATCGCAGACTTGTGTCTGACAATGTATAAAATATAACTGCTTGATAATTTTGAGTTGCTGTACAGGTTTGGCTGGATTAGCTAGTTTCAATCTTAAATATGACGCTTAGAGACAGCTCCGAAGAAATCGATGTTCAGCGATACTGGTTGGTTCTGAAACGCCAATGGCTACCTGTTACAGGAGTTTTTAGCTTAGCTGTAGCGCTGACATCCTTGCTGGCATTTTCACAAAAGCCAGTCTATGAGGCAGAGGGAGAATTGCTCTTTAAAACCAATCGGGCTTCTTCAATGACGGGATTAAGCGGAGACATTGGACAGCTCGAATCCCTTGGAGTTCAAAACAATCCGTTAGATACCCAGGCTGAAATTGTTCGCTCTACTCCAGTCCTTCAGCAGGTTATTGAGATCCTTGATCTAAGAGATGGGGGGGGTGACTTGTTGAATCCCTCAACTTTAGAGAGCCAGCTCAAAGTTAAAGGAGTGGCAGGTACCGATGTTTTACAGATTTCTTACCGATCGGGAGACCCTAAGCAATCCGCCGCTGTGGTCAACGAGATTATCAATGTTTTTATTGAGAAGAACATCCAGTCCAATCGAGCTGAAGCGGCAGCGGCGCGTGATTTCATAGCACAACAGCTTCCTATTACAGAAACTGCTGCACGAGCAGCCGATTCTGCTCTACGTCAGTTTAAGGAAAGCAATGGCGTAATTGTTTTGCAAGAAGAGGCAACGGAGTCTGTTCAAGCGATCGCCAAATTGGGGGACGAAGTTGCACAAGCACAGGCACAGCTAGCAGACGTGACGGCTCAGGCAGAACAGCTCCGTACTCGAATTGGCATAGACCCTCAACAAATAGTTGCTTTTACAGCGCTGAGTCAAGCACCCAGCGTGAAAGAGACACTAACACAGCTCCAAGAGGCTCAGGGACAGCTTGCCGTTGAACAGACTCGCTATCGAGAAGGATATCCGACGATCGCCAACTTAGAGCGTAAAATTGTGGCTCTACAAACTGTTCTTCGAGAACGAGTCGAGCAAGTTGTGGGCAGTAGTCAACCCGTGCCAATTGGAGGCTTGCAGGTTGGTGAGCTACAGCAAAGTCTCATTGCTGATTTGGTTCGATTTGAGTCACAGCGATCGGGTTTAATTCGCCGCATTGAGACCTTGTCAAATACACAGTCTGCCTACCGGCAGAGAGCTAGCAATTTACCGAGTTTAGAACAAACGCAACGAGAACTGGAGCGTAAACTTCAGGCATCTCAGACAACCTATGAAACTCTTTTAACGAAGCTTCAGGAAATTCAGGTCGCAGAGAATCAAAATATTGGCAACGCTCGTGTGGTTTCATCAGCGTCTCTACCCGAAGAATCTGTCTCCCCTGACAAAAGGTTAATTATAGTAGGAGGGAGCATAGTAGGCTTACTTTTGGCGGTGGCTGTTGCCTTTACTCTTGATATAAGCGATCGCTCTGTTAAAACCGTTAAGGAAGCTAGAGAGCTATTTGGCTTTACGCTTTTGGGGATTATTCCTAGTCTCGGTAAGAGTAGCAAGCCTAGTTCTCCAGAAGAACGTTTGGTTCCTAGAGTTGTAGTTAAAGACTCACCTTTTTCTGCAACGGCTGGGGTCTATCAGATGCTTCAGGCAAATCTCAAGTTCCTCAGTTCAGACAGACCGCTTCAGTCAATTATTGTAACCAGCTCTGTCCCTCAAGAAGGTAAGTCAGAGATCGCTGCCAATCTTGCGGCTGTGATTGCACAGGTTGGGCGACGTGTGCTTTTGGTTGACTCAGATTTACGCCATCCCATTCAGCATCATATTTGGCAGCTCACTAATGCTTCAGGGCTAAGCAATGTCATTGTCAATCAAACTTCGTTGGACGTAAGCATCCAAAATGTTTTGCCAAATCTAGATGTTCTTTCGTCTGGGGTTATGCCTCCCAACCCGGTAGCGTTGTTAGATTCCAAACGCATGGCTTTTTTGATAGACACCTTTTCCCAGACCTATGATTTTGTAATCTTTGATGCGCCGCCGCTATCGGGCATCGCAGATGCGGCTGTTTTGGGTAAGATGGCTGATGGTATTTTGCTGGTTGTCCGTCCTGGAACTGTTGATTCAACAAGCGCTCAGTTAGCCAAAGAGTTTCTATTGCAAACAGGTCAAAATGTTTTGGGAATGGTGATCAATGGAGTAAACGTGAAAAATGAGCCTGATAGCTATTTCCACCATGCCGGAGAATATGAGCCTAGCCTAACTTCTCCAGTTGCAGAGTCTCAAGTCCCGATCGAACAAAATTCGCTGGTGAGCTTTTACAGAAGCGATCGCTTCTAGACTTTGCTGATTGATTCTTGCTTTTAGCCCATAGCTTCGGCTCCGTATTCTACAACCTGCATCGCTTCTTTCAGATAGAAATTTTTATGCTGCATCTGCCTGTTTTCTCAAAGATTGATCCGTGGAAGAGATGTTCTGCAGTTGCAGCTACGGTTGTCCTATGTACAGCTTTTCAACTGCCGACTTTGGCGCAGGTTTCTCCGGCTCCGGCGGCTGAGCTGTCTCATTCAGCCTATCTTTTAGGCTCTGGCGATCAGCTTGATATTACGGTCTTTGACTATCAAGAATTTACAGGTTCTAAGATTATTTTGCCCGACGGCACTATCATCATGCCCATGGTGGGCGCAGTGGCGGCTGCAGGAAAGACGACTGAGCAGTTAGCTAGAGAAATTACGGCTCGACTGCAATCTTTATTGGTCAATCCTGTCGTTACGGTCAGCCTTTCGGCTTTGCGACCTGTCTCTGTCAATGTAGCGGGCGAAGTCATGCGTCCTGGAACTATTCAGCTTCGTAGCTTGACGACTGCAAGCCCGGTTGTGGGAAGCATTGTAGAGATTCCAAGCAACACAACGGAAGGAACGCCAACCGTTAGCACTGCATTAGTAGCGGCGGGAGGAATTACTCGCAGTGCAGATATTCGACACGTTGTCTTGAAGCACCGCGATCGCACTGAACCGATCATAATCAATCTTTGGGATGCGATCGCTTCTGAGAATGCTCCGCCTGATTTCATTCTTCAGGATGGAGATTCTATCTTTATTCCCCGTTTGGAAGCCGGTGAAACTCTAGATACTAGGCTGTCTTCTCGATCGAGTTTCGCACCTGCCACCGTTCGTGTCCGCATTGTAGGTGAGGTGAAGAATCCCGGAGAGGTGAGGGTTTCGCCAGACAGCTCTATTTCTAGCGCAGTAGCGATCGCTGGGGGACCTACGGTGGATGCCAGACTTAGCCGAGTAGCTTTCGTGCGCTTAAATGAGTCGGGTCAAGTGGAGCGGCAAACGATTGATTTAAGTGATTTGATTGACAACTATCAAATTCAAGACGGTGATGTGATTATTGTGCCGAAGAAAAATTCATCTTCGATCGTAGATTCGCTGGGTCGGATATTTAGTCCTTTAGGCGCTCTGTTTAATATCATCAACGGCTTTTAGCCAGTAGTGGCTTTAGAGCAAACAAGCTGAATTCACCCTCTCATATCTTGTAACAAAACTCAGGCATTGTAACAAAACTCAGGCATTGTAACAAAACTCAGGCATTGTAACAAAACTCAGGTAAACGACAGAACAGATGAGGGGATAAGATGCGAAGCGTAGAGAGTCAAGTTTCAAGATTTTCTAACAAATTTGAGCCTTTTCTTAAGTCATTGGGCGCAATGTTAGCGTCCCGGAAAGTAGTGCCTCTACTAATCATATTAAATCTTTGTATTACGGTTCCGCTTTCAGCAAAGCTTAATATATGGTTTGATGAAGCCTATGCGCTTGATACATCTAGCAAAGATTTAGGATACGCCATTCATCAGGCAATCCACTTTGAAGAGCAAGCGCCACTCTACTTCATACTTTTGAATATCTGGCGAAGCTTTAATAGTTCAATCTTCTTCGCAAGATTATTCTCAATTCTTTGCGTTTCAGCAACTATTTATGTTGCATCTCTACTATCTAAAAAACTGTTTGAGAATATACATCCTGGGTGGATCGCCACTGCAATAGCGTTAAATCCATTTGTAATCTGGGCGGCTGTAGAAGTTCGCCTCTTTGCATTCTCAATGCTTCTCTCTTCAGTCTCACTACTTTTGTTTTACAGTGGCTACCTCAATCCAGCTCCTCATCAATTTTGTTGGCTTCACGCCTTAACCGCTGTCTTTGCAATTTACACTCACTACTTTTTAGCGTTTCTATTCGCTGCGCAAGGAATTACTCTTTTATGTCTTAAGAGAAGACGGGAATTTCTTAGCTACTGCCTTTATATGATTCCTGTGGTGCTGAGCTTTATCCCCATGCTCTTGCTTGCATCTCGACAGTCTTCTTCTTGGTCAGATAACGCAATACCTACAGCCATCATCGATCTTTCCATCGCTGAGAATATCAAGTTCTCTTTCGCTTCAGCTTTACTCTATCTGCTGCCTGCTGAAATAGGAGATTCTTCCCCAAATTCTTTTAGACTTTTGCGGCTTTTACTCCTAGGCTTTCTATCCTCTCTGGTTTTTATATATCGACGATCGATTAACTCTAATCATCTGGGAATTTGGACTATTACATTCCTACTTTCAACAACGTTTTTTATTGCATTTGAAGTTTTCACTTACTTAGGAATCAACGACTCAATTCAGCATTATCGACATACTATTTCACTGCTAATTCCTGCCCTATTCTCTGTAGTATCAGCACTTTCACTTGTTCGATCCGATCGCACTAGGAAAAATATACTTCTGGCGTGGTTAGCATTCACTTTGTCATTGAATGTAGTCTCAATCCACCTTACCTATGCGTCGCTGGCGAAAAATGGCGATTACATTCGAGTCGCCTCTTACCTGATGAAGAATGAGACGAATGGTCAACCCATCTTAATTTTTAATCCAGAAGTTGAAATGGCACTTGAGCACTACTACAAAGGCATGAATTCATTAATACCCTTGCCAGAGAAAGAAAAGTTTCAAACTTATGATCTGGATTCTCTGACCTTAAAAAATGAACAGCAAATTGTTGATTCGCTCTCAAAGATACCAGGAGATTACCAGAATATTTGGCTGGTTACAGATACAGGTTCGATTGAAGGTAAGCCAGCCTATATTCATAGTTATAGAGTTCTAGATGAATTTGTGAGTAAGCGTTATTCCGTTCAAATGAGTAAGGATTTTCATGGCTCGAATGTAAAGATGTTGCGAAAAATTAGATCCAGTTGATGACGCACCCAACACCGCACCCATGGACATTGGAATTCTTGATTTTGTCGCAAATGAGTCAACTACTTGTAATTAGAGGATAATCTTGTGCAACCTGAAGTTTCCATCATCATCCCGGCTTACAATACTGAGAAGTATATTGCCAAAGCGATTGAATCTGCGTTAGGGCAAACTCTCACCAATATTGAAGTGATTGTAGTTGACGATTGCTCTTCAGACAGCACACTTGAGGTTGTCAAATCCTTCACAGATCCGCGTTTGAAGCTGCTAATCAATCAGAAAAATCTGGGTGGAGCTGCTGCTTCTAATCGCGCTCTTCAGATAGCTCAGGGCAAATGGGTAGCGGTCTTAGACTCGGATGACTGGATAGCTCCGGAGAGGCTAGAGCGCCTTGTGCAAGTTGCAAATGCAAGACAAGCAGATGTAATTGTGGACGATCTGCACCTTATTCGAGATAGTGAGATGACCCCTTGGAGTACGCTGTTGAATGAAAGCGATCAAACTATTGATCAGATTCAACAGATCGACCCAGTGTTTTTTGTTGAAACAGATGTATATGGTCACCGGCGATGTCTACGTTTAGGCTTAACGAAGCCTTTATTCAAGCGGGAATTTTTAATAGAACATAGCATTCAGTATGACGAGTCTTTGACAGCCGCCTATGACTTCTGGATTGATATGGAATGTTTTGTTCAGGGTGCATGCTTCATTCTAGTTCCAGAGGCTTACTACTACTACCGCTCCCGTCCAGGCTCTGCAGTTAGCAGCAATCGATTGACTTGGCTAGATGAATGTTGCCGTAAAACGCAGGATTTTATGCAGAAGACCACTACGCAGAAGAATCCAGCCTTAGTTAAAGCTTTATCCAAGCATCTTGCAAGGTTCAAGCAGATAAGAGCGTACTATCGTGTTATTCAACCTTTCAAACAAGGAATTTTTTCCGAAGCTTTGGAGGCTATGATTCACAATCCTAGGTTTTTCATCCAACTCTTATTGGATTTTCCTGGCATTGTGGAGCGTAGAATTCAATATCACCTCTTCAGGAATCTATCTGCCTATGAAATGCTGCCCCGAATGAGAAGACGGTCGAAAAAACAGAATTCTTCAAGGATCGAAACAGGTTCTTGGAGCAGCTAATTTAGATCTATACCAATCTTTAATGTATGCCAGGGCGATTTCAGCTTGTCGGAAATTCTATTTCGGTGGTGCTTGGTCGGTTGACTCAAAGTATCGCTAGTTTTATCACCACAGCGGCGATCGCTCGACTTTTAGGCGCTCAAGAGTTGGGGCAATACTTGATTGGTTTCACCTACTATTTTCTATTCATGACGGTTGTGGCGCAGGGGTTCAAGAGCCTATTTATTCGAGATTTATCGCGCAATCTTCATGATGTCTCTCGCTACTTGATCAGCGGCACAGTGCTGCAATTTATGTTTAGCCTCATAGGCTATGGGCTTTTAGTATTAGTCGTTTCTTTATCACCCTACAGTTCTAATACTCTAACCGTTTGCTACTTAATTGGAGGCGCAATCATTCCATTTTCACTCTCTAACGTAACTGAAGCAATTTTTCAGGCTCAAGAGAGGATGCACTTATTAACTATTAGCACTGTGCCCGTCTATATTTTACGCGTCGGGGTGATGGTTTGGGCGATGACGCATGGTCGTGGGGTAAATGCTGTTGCAGTTATATTTGTCATATCGGAATCTCTAATTCTATTGATTGAATGGGGATTGATGCTAACATCCGTCAAGCCTGAATGGCGGGTCGATTGGAACTTCATTTGGCAAACTGCTAAGGCGGCTCGTACCTTCTTGGCAATTGAGGCGATAGCTATCATAAATTCAAGACGGCAAATCCTCATTCTTTCTTTCTTTGGAGGTGAGGTATTGGTTGGGTTATTTGGTGCGATCGCTCAATTCATGATGCCCTTTGATATTTTGCTTCAAAGCCTCATTTTGGCTGTCTTTCCAAGGCTGTCTAAGGTTGTCCCTTCGGATGTCACTCGCAAGCGTCAGCTCACTGAGCGACTGGCTGAAATCTCTCTCTGTCTGGCGCTGCCCTACGCTATTGGACTATTTTTCATTGGGAAAGACCTGCTGTTCTTTGTTTACCGAAATGCTAGCTTTTCTGAGGCAGGAACAGCGCTAGGATTGCTGTCGCTCTCGCTAATTACGACCTCACTGAGTAAACCTTTGAGCCAGACCCTTATTGCGAGCGGATTTGAGCGGATTAATCTTCGAGAAGTTTTAGTTGATACGATTGTCGGCAGTCTAATTACCGTTCTCTTAGTTTTGAAGTATCAATTGCTGGGCGCAGCAATTGCACCTTTATTCACTAACCTAATTGCACTAGGTCAATTCAGCTATTCTGTCTATGTTCGTCTCTTTTCTTTGAATTGGTGGCAGATGCTATGTCGTCCTATTTTACTTGCAGGGTTTATGTTGCCACTGTTCATTTTTCTGCAAAAGACAAACCAAAGTCTATTATCGACGGTGATAATTTCTATGCTTGCTTATGTTCTAGTCGGAGGCGTTATGGGGATGTATGCACTAGGGGGTCCAGTTAGCGTTTGGGACAGACTGGTGGCAAAAGGACGAAGCACATGATGAAAGTTGCCCTTGTAAACTTCTGTTTTGAAGACTATACGATCGAGTTGGCTAACGCTTTAGCAGAGCTTGTAGATTTGACGCTAATTCAACCCGAAAAGGTTGCAAACGTCTGTAGAAATGCAATTGACTCAAGCATTCAAATCTGTAGTTTCAAGAAGCCGCGTATTCGAGATCCACGCAATATTTTCTCAATGATCGAGATGATGCGAATCATTCAAGATTTGCAACCTGACGTTCTACACGTTCAGGAAACAAACGATTTTTGGTATAACTTAGCGCTGCTGTTTCACAAAGTGCCGCATTTGGTGACAACGGTTCATGACGTGTTTCGTCATCCCGGCGATCGAGAAGCAGCACCCGGCTCAGAATATACGCGACTGGTTTCCTTTTATCGATCGCAGCAAATTATTGTGCATACACAATCACTGCGCCATGTTCTGCTTCAGCGATTTCGCATTTCCGAATCGCGGCTCAATGTCATCCCTCATGGTGAGCTGGGCAGCCTATATCAGCGGCGCTCTCCAGGAAATCCTGTGGCGCGTCAGCCTAACACACTGCTATTTTTCGGACGGATCTGGGAGTACAAAGGGCTAAAATACTTACTGGAAGCCCTGCCGTTAATTGCAGAAAAAATTCCCGATGTAAAGCTAATTATCGCGGGTAAAGGAGAGAACCTCGACCTCTATTTTCCCAAGGGTTACGACACCAAGCATATCGAAATTCTGAATAATTTCATCCCCACTGAAGCGGTATCAGGGCTATTTCAGCGCAGCGCTGTCACCATTTTGCCCTATACAGAAGCGTCTCAGAGTGGAGTGGCTGCTCTGTCCTATGGCACTGGTACGCCTGTGATTGCTTCCGATCTGGGAGGGCTGCGTGAGATGGTTCGGCATGGGCAGGATGGACTGCTCGTGACCCCAGGAAATTCGCAGGCGCTAGCAAATGCAGTCATACAGTTTTTGAGCGATCGCCTTCTTCAACAGCAAATGCAGACGGCTGCTCTAGCTCGTTGTCAAAGCGATTTAGATTGGTCAAAAATTGCGGCACAAACGCTTGATGTCTACCAAAAAGCCATTTCTAGATCTGCTTGGAGAAAGCATAATTTCCGGTTGAGAACATGAGAAAATTTTTAGGGGCTGTCGAATTGTTTTTTACTATTGCGTCAATTGTCACATACACGGGTGGACCTTTAGTCGTTATCCTCTCCGGAGGTATCAGTGAGGGGGAAGTTGGTGCAGCGGCTGACTTTGGGCTAGTAAAGCAGGTTTTTCAGGCTAATTATGTTATTTCCTTGATTCTATTAGCTGTTTACTGGAAGAAAGCACTATATTTACTGACTAAGGACAAGCTGCTATTGCTACTACTGGGAGTGATCTCATGTTCGGTTATTTGGTCTACAGCACCAGACATGACGATAAACCGCAGCGTTGCCTTAATAGGAACAAGTATATTCGGCTTTTATCTGACAACTCGTTACAGCTTAAGACAGCAGCTATATTTATTGGGCTGGTCTTTTGGAGCAATAATTGTTCTAAGCATAGTTTTCGCTTTGGCTTTACCTAAATACGGTGTCATGGGAGGAGTTCATGCAGGAGCATGGCGTGGCATATACACACACAAGAATGGTTTAGGTGCAACAATGTCACTTAGTGCTATCGTTTTTTTGATTCTCGCAGTCGATTCAAAAAGATGGTTTTTCTGGCTAGGATGTGGTTTATCAACCTTCTTACTATTGCTTTCAAGAGCATCCTCGCCCCTCATTAATTTAATTATTTTACTGATTGCCTTTTCTATCTTTCAAACATTACGTTGGAAATATAACCTGAGAGCGATCGCTCTCAGTCTAATTTCTGCTTTTGGATATATGTTGGCAATCTTAGCGATACAGCAGGCTGAGAACTTAGCAGGGGTAGTGGGCAAAGATCTAACGCTGACAGGTCGTACAGAGCTATGGGACTATGCGTGGGAGATGATTTGCCGACGGCCTTGGCTAGGCTATGGGTATGGCTCTCTATGGTCTAGTTGGGATAGTGAGACTGCTCCCATTTGGCGTGCTGTTGGCTGGACAGCGCCAAATTCTCACAGCGGATTCTTAGAACTTTGGCTTAACTTAGGATTGCTGGGCGTTGCTATTGTATTGCTACATTTTTTGATTCATTTATTTAAGAGCTTATCGCTAGTTAGCCAGAGTAAAACTCCAGAGTTTTTTCTACCTTTAATGTTCATGCTCTATACTCTCTTAGTTAATCTAACTGAGGCAGTATTTCTTGACCGCAATAGCATTCATTGGGTTTTGTATGTGTCGCTAGCTCTGTCATTACAGCTTCGATCTAATCAAGGCTTAGCTTATCAAGATTTAGATCCCGACTTGTCTAAACCTGAACTTCAACGTCAAATTTTTGTAAGTTAGCACGTTATCAAACCTTTCAATTTGGAGATTTAGAGTGGGTTTATCGATGAAGGCAGCAACTGGGAGGAAGGAAAAAGTCTCAGCTAGCGTTTTGATGCTGGGAGCAGGATTAGATGTTCAAGGCGGGATTACATCTGTTGAAAAGCTCATTCTTGACAATGCACCACCGGACTTAAGCATTCATCATGTTGCAACGTTTGCTAAAGGATCTGCCGCATACAATATTCAAGTTTTTCTGAACGCGATCGCCGTTTTAATTGAGTCATCGCTTAGCAACAAAATTGATGTTGTTCATATTCACTTTTCCGATCGCGGCAGCACGTTACGAAAATCCATTCTTGCCCTGATTGCCCTAACTTTGCGCAAGCCCTTCATTTTGCACGCTCATGGTGCAGCCTACAAAGAGTTTTACAGTAAGCTACCGCGTCTGGTGCAGCGCATCATTACCTCTATATTGGGTCGATGCACTCTTCTAATTGCCCTCTCCGAAAACTGGCGCTCTTACTATTTGACGCTGTTTCATCTGAAACCTGATCAGGTTACTGTCCTGCGAAATCCTGTTGTTTTGCCCGCTATAGTGCCGCAGCGTAGGGGACGACAGGAGGTAACGTTTGTCTTTCTGGGTCGAATTGGCAAGCGTGGCGGAGCCTTGGACATGGCACGGTCTGTCGTTTCTATGCCGCAGCAAGACAAGGGAGCATTCGACTTAATTAGAGCTTTTGCGGCTCTTCCAGAACAGATAAAAGTCAAGGCTCGGCTGATTCTGGCTGGGAATGGTGACATCGAAGCGGCTGAGCAACTGATTCAGGAACTCGGTCTGAGCGATCGCGCCCTCATTCATTCATGGCTTGACCCAACCCAGCGGGATCAGCTCTTGGCAGATGCCGATGCCTTTATCTTGCCGTCTTACAACGAAGGATTGCCTATGTCTATGCTGGAAGCAATGGCTTGGGGATTGCCCGTAATTGTAACTCCGGTAGGGGGAATACCTGAAGTCGTGACCCACAGCGAGAACGGTCTGCTCGTGACTCCAGGTCATCAAGAGGAGATTGCCCAGGCTATGCAGCAATTAATTCAGAGTGAAAACTTGAGAATTGCTCTGGGCAATGCTGCCAGGAACAGCGTTAAATGCCTTGATATCGATAGCTATGTTGCCTCTTTGCACGAGCTGTATATCGCAACTGCGTATCATGCTGAACCGCAACCGCAAGAAATTTTCTAATTGCTTTACGCAGATCGGCGTAGCTTTTTGCGAACTATTGCATGATTAAATTGTTGACTAGAAAGAGAAAAATAAGGAGAATCAGGGAAGATGAACAGATTTAATTTTATCGGCACAGATGTAGACATTCTCACCTATGACGAACTTTTTGCCACCTGTCACGATTGGCTACAAAACAAGCGTGCTAGATCAAGACATGTAGCCTGTGTGAACGTCAATTGTGCTGTTGAATGCTACCTTCGCAAGGATGTGCGGGATGTTTTTAGCCGCGCTGACATATTAGGGGCGGACAGTATGCCGTTTGTCTATTGGATCAAACTTCTCACCGGCAAAAAATGCGATCGCCTCTATGCTCCAGACATCATCCTTAACTTAGGTAAAATTGCGGTTAAGCGGCAGTATCGCATCTACTTATATGGCGGTGCCGAGGGCGTTCCTGAAAAGATGAAGCGTTCTTTAGAAAATAGATTTCCAGGCATTAACGTTGTAGGCGCTTATTCTCCCCCGTTTAGGAGCCTGACACCCGAAGAAGATGCAGAAGTTTGTCAGATGATTAACGACACACAGCCAGATTACATTCTGCTGGGGTTGGGTTCTCCCAAGCAAGATAAGTGGATTCAAGACCACTTAACCTCGATTCCCGGAACCGTCATGGTGGCATCAGGCGCAGCGTTTGATTTCTTTAGCGATCGCATCACACAAGCCCCTGTTTATATTCAGCGATCGGGTTTTGAATGGTTGTTTCGTCTCACGCAGGATCCAAAGCGTCTCTGGAAACGCTACACCCTATATAACATTATCTTTCTGTGGAATTTCTTACTGCAAGTTCTCCACCTGAAAAAGTTTGAGCGCATGGATGTGAGTAGCCGCTAGTTGAGGCGAGCTTCTGTTGAGATGGAATCAAAAAGCTCACCTCGTTTGCTGACCTCGTTTAGCCGAAAGTTTGCAGTTTATCAAAGTAATCCTTAGGAGACAACATGAAAAAGGTTCTAGTAACTGGGGCAGGTGGATTTATTGGCTCTCATCTAGTCAAACGGTTGAAAGAGGAAGGGTGCTGGGTCAGAGGCACGGATGTGAAGCTACCAGAATTTAGTGAAACCTGCGCAGATGAGTTTGAAGTTTTGGATGCCAGACGACGGGATGATTGTTTGCAGGCAACCCGAAATGTTGACACGGTTTTCTCTCTGGCAGCCAACATGGGCGGTATTGGCTGGACTCATGAAGCACCTGCTGCCATCATGCATGACAATTTGCTAATCTCAACCAACACCTTAGAAGCTTGCCGTCTGAATGGGGTAGAAAATATTTTCTACTCGTCCTCTGCTTGCGTCTACCCCAACTATCTGCAAGAAACCAACGATAGCCCTGGGTTGAAAGAAAATCATGTTTTTCCTGCCGATCCAGACATGGAATACGGCTGGGAAAAACTCACCGCTGAAATTTTGCATCAGACCTACAAAAAGTCCTACGGTCTCAACATCAAGATTGCGCGATTTCACAATATCTATGGACCTCTGGGCACCTATGACGGCGGTCGAGAAAAGTCTCCGGCTGCTATCTGTCGAAAGATTTCCAAGATTCAAGGACAGGAAGGGGATATCGAAGTGTGGGGAGACGGCACACAGGCTCGCTCTTACTGTTATGTTGATGATTGTGTAGAGGGCTGTCTGCGGATCATGCGTTCCAACATAGATTGCCCGGTCAACATGGGTTCTGACCAAATGGTGACGATCAACGAATTGATAGACATCGTTGCCAACATTGCAGACAAGAAGATTTACTGCAAATACGATCTGACTAAGCCCGTGGGACCCAAGGGGAGAAACTCAGACAACACTTTGATCAAGGAGCTATTGGGCTGGGCACCTAGCATCTCGCTAGAGGAAGGATTGACTGAGACCTATAAATGGATTAATGACCAGGTTCACAAGTCATAGTTTTGAGATCTGATTGAAAGCCGTAGCTTGCTTAACTACGGCTTCCATGGCATCGATCGGTACACACCTAGGTAGTAGTATTCCGTAAAAGGTAGAGAAAAAAGCCTAGTTCTGAAAGCCTGATCTGGCAAGACCTCTAAAAAGGGTGATTATTCTCCATCCTTTAAGAAATAGGACTACCCTTCTTCTAATTTGCAGACTTGGAGCGTTGTTGCGATCGAATCTCCTGAGCGGAAAGATCGTCTGGCGCAGCTTGCAGGCAATCAGGCTCAGATCCGTCAATGTCCGCTGTTTTTGCTGTGGTTGGCAGACTTGGCGCGTCTGTCTCATGTTGCACAAGGTTTGAGGCAATCTCATGACGGGCTAAGTTATCTGGAAATGTTTGTCACGGCGATCGTCGATGCGGCTTTAGCAGCACAAAATGCGGTGGTTGCGGCTGAGTCGTTGGGGCTGGGCACGGTCTACATTGGGGCAATGCGCAACCACCCGGAAGAGGTGGCAAAAGTGCTGAACCTGCCGCCCCAAGTTTTCACGGTGTTTGGTCTCTGTGTGGGCTATCCTGACCCAGCAAAACCTGCGGCAATTAACCCACGTCTGCCGCAGCCAGCGATTCTGCATCGAGAAACCTATGGTCTTACGGAGCAAGATGAGGCGATCGCCCACTACAACGCCACCATGAAGGCTTTTTACGCAGATCAGAAGATGGATGTTTCGGGCAATTGGTCAGAGCATTCTACCCAGCGGGTAGCGAGTGCAGCGGCTTTGTCAGGACGCGATCGCCTCAAAGAAGCCCTAAGCAACCTGGGTTTTTTACTGCGTTAACTCTCTCTAGCTAACGGGTTCAGGTTCTAAAGACTCGAATACTTTCCTCAAAATTGCCAATCCGGTTGACATATCTAAGAGCTGTTCTTCAGTGAGCGGCTGCATCAGCGCGGCGATCGTGTCTCTGGTTTTTCCCCGGCTCTGCTGAAGCTGATTTGAGCCAATTTCTGTGAGATCAAGCATCACCTGACGGCGCTTCTGCGGATCATCTATGCGGCTGAGGAATCCCCGCTGCACCAGGCGATCGGTCATAGCGGAAGCCGTGGCTCGCGTCACGCCCAGATGTTCGGCAACCTCTGACAAAGACGAGCCGGGACGGCGACTCAAAAAAGCTAAAACCCGAAACTGCGGCACTGACAGCAGGGCAGCATTTTGCCCTCGCATTTCGGTGCGGATAAACTGCATGACCGCTGGAATCGTTTCCATTAGCTCGGTCGCGCACTGTATTGCCTTTTCTTGTGCTGCCTTTTCCTGTATAGCGTTTTCTGGAGCATGGGATTCCAAACTCATGCGATTGCAAATCTCCTAAAAGGAAGTATCGGTTAGTGTAGCGAGAATGCTTTAATTTTTGCGAGTCAGGATGGCTGACTTGAAGCGTTAGCCAAAAAGCGAAATGTATGTCAGACTAACTGTTAGTTAAGCTAACTAAGTTTAACACGTTCTAGCCAACACGCTCCAAACCTTGAACGGAATATGCCTCAACATCACTTTCCTCCAGGGTTACGCCAACTTTCATTACGCCAACTTTCATTACGCCAACTTTCATTACGCCAACTTTCATTACGCCAAAGTCAGCTCTGGGTCATAATGCTGGGCTTAACCTGTCTATCTGCTTGTGCCGCCTCTGACGCTCAGCCGAATTCTGCCAAGTCGGGTGGGGCACGTCCTGTGCCAGTAGTAATGGCGACGGCAACCCAAAAAACAGTTCCCGTTTTTGTGCAGACGACAGGAACCGTGCAGGCTTACTCTACGGTATCTGTAAAGTCGCAAATTGCGGGACAGCTCATGGAGGTTAACTTCAAGGAAGGGCAGGAGGTGCAGAAGGGCGATCTGTTGTTCACGATCGATCCGCGTCCGCTACAGGCTTCTTTACAAGAGGCAATGGCAAACCGAGCAAAGGCGATCGCTCAGGTGAGTCAGGCAGAAGCCGACTTAGCCCAGGCAGAAGCCCAAGTGAATCAGGCGCGGGCAAACGTCACCAAAGAATCGGCTCAGGCTAGCAATAACAATGTGCAGGCGCGACGGTATGACAGTTTGCAGGCAGAAGGAGCCGTCAGCCGTGAACAGGCAGATCAGTTTCGGACTAGTGCCGCAGCGCAGAGTGCCGTGGTGGCAGCCAATCAGAGTAGCGTTCAGAATACGATCGCGGCGGTAGATTCGGCTCAGGCAAATGTCCAGAGCGCTCAGGCTACGGTAAGTGCCGCCGATGCCGCCGTGGACAGCGCCCAGCTTCAGCTCTCCTACAGCGCTATTTACTCGCCAGTAGATGGACGCACGGGCAGTCTGAAAGTGAATCAGGGCAACTTGGTGCAAGCTAACGATAATACTAATCCGCTGGTGGTGATCAGCCAGATTCGCCCGATTTATGTGGGTTTCTCGGTGCCTCAGCGTCTGCTGCCGGATCTGAAGAAATATCAGGCTCAGGGGCGGCTAAAGGTGGACGTGACCTCTGCCAAAAGTGCGCCTGTCCAGGGTGAATTAGAGTTTGTCGATAGTGCCGTAGACACCACTACAGGCACAATTCAGCTCAAGGCGACTTTCTCTAATGCCGGGAATCAGCTCACTCCAGGTCAATTTGTCAACGTGCGGCTAAAGCTGACTGATGAATCTAATGCGATCGTTGTTCCGACTCAAGCGGTCCAGACCGGGCAGAAGGGGCAATTTGTCTATGTGGTGAAGACCGACAAAACGGTTGAGCTGCGCCCGGTCACGCCGGGAGTAGCGGTAGACAGCCAGACAGTGATTCAGCAGGGTCTTAAGCCGGGAGAGCGCGTGGTGACAGATGGGCAGTTTAACCTAGTGCCAGGTGCGACCGTGCAGGAGAGCGGTCAGTCGGGTGCGGGTCAGTCGGGTGCTGGAGCCGAGAAGTCCAAGCAGGGAGGATAAAAAGAATGGGCATAGTGGAACAGACCGATCGCCAGCAGAATTTGGGGAATCAGCCGCCGCAGGGCGATCGCCCCATCATCAGAACGCAGATGCTCAGCCGATATTTCGATCGGGCGATCGCGGTTGATGACCTAAATCTCTCGGTAGAGGCAGGGGAAGTATTTGGGTTGCTGGGTCCCAACGGCGCAGGAAAAAGTACGGCAATCAAAATGCTGACCACCCTGCTACCCCCCACTTCTGGACGAGCAACCATTGCAGGATTTGACCTAACTCAACAGCCGACTCAGGTGCGGCGAATGGTGGGCTATGTGCCGCAGGCTCTCTCGGCAGACGGCACGCTGACAGGCTACGAAAATCTGCTAATCTTTGCCAAGCTGTACGATATTCCTCGGCGATCGCTCAAATCCCGTATCGCAGAGGCTCTAGAGTTTATGGGCTTACAGGACGCAGCTCACCGACTGGTGAGAACTTATTCAGGTGGAATGATCCGACGGTTAGAAATTGCCCAATCGATTCTGCACCGACCGCCGATTGTATTTCTAGACGAGCCGACCGTCGGACTAGATCCGATCGCCCGGAGCGCCGTCTGGGACTTGATGCTAGAGCTGAAGAAAGCATATGGCATGACGATTTTGCTGACGACGCATTTCATGGAAGAAGCCGATACTCTGTGCGATCGGGTGGCAATTATGGATCATGGCAGAGTGGTGGTCACGGGTACGCCTACCGCGCTGAAAGCCTCACTAAACATAGATTTGCAGAGCGGCGAATCAGCGACGTTAGATGACGTATTTATTCACTACACGGGCAAATTATTAGAAGTAGGAGGAAGCTTTAGTGACACTTCAAGAGTCAGGCGCGCCACGAAACGATTGGGATGAGCGGGGTTGGAATAGGGATAAGAGCGTTGCCCGCAGCCGTCTTGGGTGGATAGAGGCGATCGCCAACTTAATCACAAAAACCCTGGTGATTACAGAAGTCGAGGTGCGGAAGTTGCTGCACGATCCGACCGATCTGCTGTTGCGTGCCGTCCAGCCTGCCCTGTGGCTGCTGATTTTTGGGCAAGTGTTGACGCGAGTTAAAGCCATTCCCACAGGCAATTTAAGCTATATAGATTTTCTAGCTCCCGGCATTCTGGCGCAGAGCGTTTTGTTTGTGGCGATTTTCAGCGCCATCAGCATTGTGTGGGAGCGGGATTTGGGCATTGTCCACAAGTTTCTTGCTAGCCCCACTCCTCGCGCTGCTCTGGTTTTGGGTAAAGCCCTGTCTGCTGGAGTTCGTAGCTTGGTGCAGTTGGTAATTGTCTATTTAATCTCTTTCTTTTTGGGTGTGCATCTCAACTTCAATCCCCTGGCGCTGCTGGGGGTTGTGCTGATTGTGCTGCTGGGAGCCGCCTGTTTCTCGCTGCTATCGCTGATGGTTGCCTGTCTGGTCAGAACGCGGGAACGGTTGATGGGCATGGGGCAACTTATGACCATGCCGCTGTTTTTTGCCAGTAACGCAATTTACCCGATCGCCATGATGCCAAACTGGCTACAAGTGGTTTCTCATCTCAATCCGCTGACTTATCAAGTGGATGCCCTGCGTAGCTTGATGATAGTTGGTAGCTCCAGTATGTATGAATTGGGGCTGGACTTTATCGTGCTATTCGTCACGGCAACCGTCATGACGCTCATTTGCGCCCGTCTTTATCCTCGCTTGGTGCTGTAAAGCTATGAATATTTCAGAGATCTTCATCCGTCGTCCAGTGATGACAACGCTGATTATGGTCGGGGTACTGATCTTTGGATTAACGAGTTACCGCTTATTACCCGTTAGTGATTTACCTAATGTTGATTTTCCGACTATTCAGGTGACGGCAAACCTGTCAGGCGCGAATCCAGAAACGATGGCTTCCTCAGTGGCGACTCCATTGGAACAGCAGTTTTCCAGCATTGCCGGAATTAGTTCTATGAACTCGACGAGTTCGCTGGGCAGCACTCAAATTACGCTGCAATTTGATCTGAGTCGTGACATTGACGGAGCCGCTCAAGATGTCCAGGCAGCTATCTCCAAAGCGACTCGGCAACTGCCCACAACCCTGACTACTCCCCCTTCCTATCGCAAGGTTAACCCTGCCGATCAACCGATTCTTTATATCGCTCTCAGCTCTGAAGTTCTGCCGCTTTCGACTGTGGATAAGTATGCGGAAACGCAATTAGCCCAGCGGCTCTCTATGGTGGATGGCGTAGCGCAGGTGAACGTATACGGCTCTCAGAAGTATGCGGTGCGGATACAGGTGAACCCGCAGTCTCTTAGTGCTAAAGGCATCGGTATCGATGAAATTGCAGACGCGATCGACAATGGTAACTCCAACGTTCCTACAGGCACGCTCTATGGCAATCGACAGAATGCTACGATCGAGTCTAACGGTCAGCTCAATAATGCTGATGACTACCGATCGCTAACGGTTGCTTACCGCAATGGCGCACCCGTACAGTTGGGCGAACTGGGTCAGGTAATAGACAGCGTTGAGAACGACAAGGCAGCAACCTGGTATAACGGCACAAGGGCGATCGTTCTGGCGATTCAGCGGCAGCCCGGAACGAACACGGTGGCAATCGTGCAGCAGATCAAAAAAATCTTGCCTAGCTTTCAGAAGCAGATTCCGGCTGGGGTGAAGATGGAAATTTTGTTCGATCGCTCTCAGCCGATTAAGGAATCCGTAGATGATGTGCAGTTCACGCTATTCCTAACGATCTGTCTAGTGGTAATGGTAATTTTCCTGTTTTTAAGGAATGTCTCTGCCACTTTGATTCCCAGTCTAGCGGTGCCGCTCTCGATTGTGGCAACTTTGGCAGTCATGCTGTTGCTGGGCTACTCGCTGGATAATCTTTCCCTGATGGCCCTTACTCTCTCAGTTGGCTTTGTAGTCGATGATGCGGTGGTGATGCTGGAGAATATTATCCGGCATATGGAAATGGGCGAAAGTCGTATGGAGGCGGCGCTAAACGGCTCTAGAGAGATTGGGTTCACGATTCTCTCGATGACTATTTCGCTGGTAGCAGTATTTATCCCTATTTTGTTCATGGGCGGCATTCTGGGGCGATTGTTTGGTGAATTTGCCGTCACTATCAGTGTCGCTATTTTAGTTTCCGGAATCATCTCTCTCAGTCTGACTCCCATGCTTTGCTCCCGTTTTCTGAGTAACTCTCATGAAAAGGCGCATGAAGCAAATGGTAACGGCAGGATTAAACGGCAATCTAAATTTCAGTTTTTTCAAGCAAGTCTTTACAATACCTTAGAGCGATTTTTTAATGGCTTGCAGCGTGTCTATGGCTGGAGCTTACGGCGATCGCTCAAGCATCACCGCATCACCATGCTGATCTCTGGTGCTATCCTAGTTGCAACAATTGTCCTGTTCATTGTCGTCCCCAAAGGATTTATTCCTAGCACAGATATCGGGCAAATTACTGCTAGCACTCAGGCAGCACAGGATATTTCTTTCCCAGAAATGGTGAAACATCAGCAGGCGATCGCCACGATTGTGCAGCGCGATCCCAACGTCGATGGGGTGAATTCGACCGTCGGCGCGGGAGGTCCTAACGGTTCGGCAAATACGGGACGGCTGACGATTCGCCTGAAGCCTAGACACGATCGCCCGTTAAGCGCTGACGCAGTTGTGCAAGAATTGCGTCCCAAACTCTCCAAAGTCCCCGGCATCAAGGTCTTCTTGCAAAACCCGCCTGCTATTAACGTTGGCGGTCAGCAAACCAAGGCGCAGTATCAATACACGCTGCAAAGCCTCAATCTGCAGGACTTGTATCAATATGCCCCGCAATTGGAGAATAGCCTGCGTCAGCTCAGCGATTTGCAGGATGTCAACAGCGATTTGCAGATCAATAATCCTCAGGTACGGGTGCAGGTCAACCGCGATCAGGCGGCGGCATTGGGACTAACTGCAAACCAAATTGAGACTGCTCTCAGCAATGCCTACGGCACGCGCCAAGTTTCCACGATTTATGCATCTGACAATCAGTATCAGGTCATTCTAGGAGTTGCGCCGCAGTATCAACAGGATGCTAACGCTCTAGATTTACTCTCCATCCGCGCTCCGAGTGGGCAGTTGGTGCCGCTGAATGCGATCGCCACTCTCACCCGTGAGGCAGGACCTTTGACCGTGAATCATCTAGGTCAGCTTTCTTCTGTGACGCTCTCTTTTAACCTAAAGCCGGGAGTGTCATTAGGAGGTGTCACTGCCAAAATTGAGCAGGCAGCACAACAAATTTTGCCAGAAAGCGTTAGCACTAGCTTTCAGGGATCGGCACAGGCTTTTCAATCTTCTCTGCAAGGGTTAGGCTGGTTGCTGCTGGCAGCAATTCTGGTCATTTATATTGTGCTAGGCATTCTCTATGAGAACTTTATTCATCCTCTGACAATTCTCTCTAGCCTTCCTTCGGCTGGGTTTGGGGCATTGCTAACGCTGTTAATATTTCAGGTTGATCTAAATATCTATGCCTTTGTCGGCATCATTCTCTTAATCGGTATTGTTAAGAAGAACGGGATTATGATGGTTGACTTTGCGGTAGAAACCCGTCAACAGGGCAAAAGTGCTTATGATGCTATTTACGAAGCCTGTCTAGTGCGATTTCGACCCATCATGATGACAACTATGGCGGCACTCATGGGCACTTTGCCGATCGCCCTGGGTTTTGGTGCTGGAGCTGATGCTCGTCGTCCGTTGGGTCTGGTGGTGGTGGGCGGATTGCTGTTCTCGCAGTTCCTTACTCTGTACCTAACTCCGGTGTTCTACACTTATGCTGAATCCTGGCAAGATCGGCTGAATAAACGCCAGAAACACTCACAAAAACCACGGCTTGAGTCAGTTGAATCAGTTGAATCAGCTAGATCAAAGTAGTTGGCGATCGCCCCTTCACAATTGGAGAGTGAGAAGCGCTTTGAATTAAGAGTAAGACGATCGTTTGGGTTCCAATCTGACAAAATGTTCGATAGCATCACGGTGAACGGCAAGCCAGCTACGTTTAGTCGTAATGGACAAGAGCTGACAATCACGCCCGCCACCACCCTCCGCAAGGCGGTATCTACGGTGCGTATCCGTTTGATGTATATGGCTCAGTGGTGATGAATACCGAGACAGGCTCGGCGCTAGAAACTTAAACCCTCTCCATTTTTGGAACGGATCAGCTCAGTCGAACTCGACTAGGCGGCGTAGCATAATGGATCAATGAAATCCGGGGAAATGCTATGTAGTGTCCAGAATGCGGCTCAACTAATCTCAGTAAGAACGGCAAGCAAAAAGGTAAACAAAATCACATTTGTAAGGAGTGTGGACGACAGTTTGTTAATACCTATTCTCCGTCTACCGGATATTCTGATGAATTTAAGCGTGAGTGCCTCAAAATGT
>CASBQM010000482.1 GCA_949127645.1 Synechococcales cyanobacterium PMM_0036 | reverse complement strand
CAAAGATTTGATCATCAACTGGCAGTGGGGCGAAAAATACTTTATGCAAAAGCTGGTGGATGGCGACCTATCTGCCAATAATGGCGGCTGGCAGTGGAGCGCTTCTAGCGGCATGGACCCCAAGCCGCTCCGTATCTTTAATCCTGCGAGTCAGGCTCAGAAATTTGATGCAGACGGTGAGTACATTCGGCAGTGGTTGCCAGAGTTACGCAGTCTAGACACCGAAGCTCTGGTGACTGGCAAAATTGATGCGGGCGATCGCCATCGCTGTGGCTACCCTGCGCCAATTGTGGACCACAAAAAGCAGCAATTGCTGTTTAAGCAGCTTTATCAGCAGCAAAAGTTAGGCTAGGCATTTTGCCTAGCCTATTACTTGAAAGCCCTAGGACTCTGAAGGCTCTGAGTTACGGCGCTTCAAAACAGGCTTGGTAGCTGGCTCCTTGCGCTCACGAGGCACTGCTGGTTTAGAAGGTCGATCGCTGACTGGACGATCGCTGACTGGGCGGCTGACCGGACGATCGCCTACCGGACGAGAGGGACGAGGCACAGCCCCTTCACGACGGGGCGGAGCGGATTCAGACCCAGCATCCCAACGTTTGCGTCCGCCCGGAGGTGCCCCCCGCCGTAGACCTCTAGAGAATTTGTTGCCTCCTTCGCCCTTCTGAGGAGGCACCATCTTAATCAGCGTCGCGTCTTGAATCGTCAAGATATTTTCCTGCCGCTGCACGTTAAATTCCCAGAAGTAGCCAACAGATTTGCCGCCCTCTAGCGCTCCTCTCAGCACAACCTTAAACGCTTTCGACTGCTTATCTCCCTGACGCTGGATGCGGCGAATTTTCACCAAAACCTGCTCATTTTCTGGAGAATGAAAAACCACCTCGCCTCGTACCGAGAAGTAGCGATCGTCAAAATCTTCGATCGGCTCTTCTGTCGCGGTCTCCGCAGGAGTTGGAGAGGCTTCAATAGCCGTCTCGCCTATAGCTGCTTCCTCTGCTTCAGATGCCTGGACAGAATCCTCTACAGCAGATGTTGCCGCTTGATCGGGTAATACATCGGGTAATACATCGGGTAATACAGCCTTATCAATGGCAGCCTCAACTTCCGCTGCAAGATCAGATTCAGCCATCTCTTCAAAGGCATCTTCGCCCGTAGCTTCATCCGATTCTAGCGTTGAGTTAAGATTTTCCGGTTCCCAGACTCCCACAATTTGCACATGCAGATCGTATTCCTTCTCACGGGTGCGGGGATACACCACCCACAGATGAGACTGCTCTAAATCCAGGTGTTTTTTGACTAAGCTCATTACCCGTCCCAGCAGTACGGCATCGATTGAAACACCATCATCTGTCACCAGAAAGCCGCGCGTAAACTGCTCTTCTGAAGGAGCATATTTGCCGCGCACTAGCCCGATCGCTCGATACTGCATTGGCTCACTCGCAGGGGGAATGGGCTGCTGCCGCATCGCCATAGACTTCTGCGGTTTCGGCGATTCTGACGGTTCAATGTCAGGTGTACCCGGAGATGTTGCAGGAGAGGGCTGAGAAAGACTGACGGTATCTAATGGATCGGGAACTGTAGATGACATGACTTCTGGTGAGGTAGGAAGAGCGGGAGGCGGTGCGATGGTCGGTGAATCTGGATGCTGATCCATTGGTTCTGCTGACGACGGTTCTACTGACATGGGGACGCTAGAGGACGGACTCGTTTTGGGCGATCGAGGGGATTTGCTCTCGGCAGAACTCATAAAACCTCCTTCAAATTGCGGCAGCTTGAGACTGACCGCCAATCAACACAGCAGCTCGAACAGGATTACCAGACCATCTGGTTATCTCATCAACCGACCATCCAATCCTAATGCAGGATCAAACACTAGGTTAACATTCAGGCTCAAGCTACTCTGCGATCGGTCTGCAAAGGGGCTATGGGCAATGGCTCACACGGCATTCATCCAGTCTGTTTATACGGCACTAACTTGCCCCAATCAGGGATTTCCAGGCTAAACACGGTTGAGATTCATCATAGCCACACACTTGTCCCACCCTTTACGACTCCTTGCATAACGATTTCGGCGTTGCTGAATGCAGGTATGATTTGCCCTCATCCCCAACCCTTATCTCTAGGGAGAAGGGAGCCAAAAGTCTTGTTCCCTCTCCATTCGGGAGAGGGCTAGGGTGTAGCTTGCTTCCCGAAGGGTGGGGGAATTTGAGAATTCATCCATCGATTCAGCAACGCCAAATTAATTTCCAATTTTGCAATTTTGCAATAGAGGGTGCGTCTAGGCAGATGTGGTTAATAATAGGTGAGGTTAATGACCGTTAAGTTTGGGGTTGTCTTGTGTCTAAGCAGCGAAATCGTTGGGTTGTCATTGCAGTATTGTCTATTGCCACTCTGGCTTTTGTCGGGGTTTCTGTCATTGTGCCGTTTACGAAAGCACTGCAAAGCAACAATCCGATCGCCAGTTCTCCCTCACCCAGCCTCAGCCCTAGCGCTTCGCCCAAAGAAGATCTCGAAGCCCAAGCAAAAGGCTATGAGCTGGTGCTGCAACGTGAACCAGAGAACCAAATTGCCCTGCGGGGTCTGGTTGATACGCGCATTGCCCAAAGCCGGACTGACCCCAGCAAAATTAACGCCATCATTGCGCCGCTTGAAAAACTGGCAAAACTCAACCCCGATCAGCCCAATTACAGCGTGCTGCTAGCACAGGCTAAACAGCAAACAGGCGATCGTGAAGGGGCTGCCCAAGCCTACCGTGCTGTGCTAGAGAGCAATCGCGGCGACATGAACGCCCTGAAAGGATTAGTTGACTTGCTGATGCAGCAACAGCGTCCCGAAGCGGCGATCGGGGTATTGCAAGACACCCTTAAGAGCGCAGATGAGGTCAACAAAGCCAAGCCCGGAAGCGTTGATGTGATCTCGGTGCAACTGCTCTTAGGGCAGGTTTACGCCGTGCAGCAACGGTACGACGAAGCGATCGCCACCTACGATAAAGCTGTTCAGAGCAACAAAGAAGATTTTCGTCCGCTGCTGGGTAAAGCACTGGTTCTACAAGACCAAGGCAAAAAAGAGGAAGCTCAGCCGCTATTTACCTCTGCGGCGGCTCTGGCACCCCCACAGTTTAAGGATCAAATCAATCAACTTGCTGCCGGGAAGTCGCCTAGTCCTGCGGCAATTACTGAACCTTCACCCAGTGCAGGTTCACCCAGTGCTTCACCTACAGTCGCGCCCAGCGCTTCACCCGGCACCTTACCCAGCACAGATGCAGCATCTCCAACTGCTTCACCCGAAACAAGTCCCGCAACCCCTTAAAAAATCTATTGATTACGCGATGTGCAACTATCCCGATCGCCCTCACCCTAAATCCCTCTCCCGCTCTGAGGAAAGGACTTTGAAACACCCTTGCTCCCCTTCTCCTACTTTGGGAGAAGGGGCTGGGGGATGAGGGCTGATTTTAGTTGTACATCAGATAGTGATTTGAAGGGTGCCCTGCACCCTTCAAATCATCCTGGACTAACCCTAATTTTTAGGCTGAGGGGAAGCCTTGCCCGCACAGGTTTCTGGACTGTACTCGTAGTTGACCTGAAGAATAGCAGCCTTTTTCTCGCCCGTCGCCTCAAACGAATGGGCGATCGCATCTTCAATCGCCTTCTGGTTAAAAATGCGGTAATTAGAGCCTTGCAGAATTTGCGGACGATTTCCCGGTTCGTCCACCACTTTGCCATCAGTACCCACTAGCACACCCACCCAGACCGATCGCGTCTCTTGGAGGGGACAAGCTGCCTCTGGATAAGCTGCCGCAATCTGGGTCGGCTCTTTAAAATTGATCTGGTTAAATTTCTTCTCGTCACCGCCTAGCCAAGCCCCAGCCGCCTGTGACCAAGTGCCCATATTGGCGGCAACTGCGCCATTGCCAATGCCCGTATCATCGGTTGACAGTTGGGCAAGCTGCTCTCGTCGCTGCCGAATCCGCTCAGACTGAGCCTGACGGATCTCGTCCAGCGATCGCGGCAAGGGCTGATTCGCTGCGGTCTGGGATGGACTGGAATTATCTGAGGGGCTACCTAAGGGACTGCCTGAGCTACCTGCAGGAGTCTGCGGATTGTTGGGGGTGCTAGTGGGCTGCGGAGTGGGTGATGCCTCACTATTGGGGCGTGAAGCAGGGCTTTCTGCGGGTTTAGGCGATGGAGCCGCTTGTCGAGGTGGTGCGGGCGGTGCAACTAGGACTGGCTTAGAAGCATCAGAATATTGCCGTAGGATATCGAGAATCGGATCTGATGCGGCAGAAGAGGAATATCCAGGATAGGGCGGCAACTCAGAAGGCGTAGGGGGAGCAGGTAAAGGATTAAGTGAATAGGGCTGTGAAGGAAGCGGCTGACGGGCGATCGACGGTAGTTCTATCAGAGAGTTGGAAATTTCGGGCAAGCGATTTTGCTCGGCAGGCGTTAGCTCGACCACGCCCACCGATCGCTTAATTTCTGGCTCTTTAGTGCTTAAAATGGCGCTAGGCAGCAGGGGGAGTAGCACAAACAGCAGGGCATGAGCGCCAAAAGAGGCGATCGCTGCAATGGCTGAGGGGTTTTGCGCAAATCGGTGAACTGCTGGAGGAAGCGCTGTAGTCTGTAAAGCTGGCATAAATCCAATCTCATCAACCGCAATTCTTAAAAATCCTATGATCAGAGTAGCGAAGTTTGGACAGATTCAGCATAGCGTTGTCAACACAGCACTAGTTGACTGCTCAGGGCTGGCTGACTTAAGCACATTCTCTCTCAACTTCCAAAGGTTTCTCTAGCCATCAGGACAGGAGAGCTAGGAGAAAAGTTGCAGATAATCCTCTCATTCATAACAAGAAACTCTCCTAGGGCTTCATCATTCTAGGGAGATAAGAGAAGATAATGCTGTTTCGATCGTATTAACAAGATTGTGTGGTGTAAGCGAGTGAATTTCATCCCCCCTTTTGATCTCAACGAACAATTTAAGCTGATTGGCGAAGAAGTTGGTGCTGCCGCGCTAGAGATTTTGGCTTCGGGTCGGTATATCGGCGGTGCCCCAGTCGAGCAATTTGAGCAGCAGTTTGCCCATTACATCGGCACAAGCCACGCCATCGGCTGCAATTCTGGAACCGACGCTCTGTTTCTGGCGCTTCGATCGCTCGATATCGGGGCAGGTGATGAGGTGATTACCTCACCTTTTACCTTCATTTCGACGGCAGGCATAGTTAGCGCAGTGGGAGCCAAGCCCGTTTTCACCGACATTGATGCCCAAACTTTTAACTTGAATCTTGACCAAATTGAGGCGGGAATCACGCCGCGCACTAAGGCAATTATCCCCGTCCATCTTTTTGGGCAGCCCGTAAACATGACGCGCCTGATGGCGATCGCCCATTCCCACAACCTCTGGGTGATTGAAGATTGTGCCCAGTCTACTGGAGCCACCTGGCAAGACACAAAGCTAGGCAGCATCGGGCACATTGGCTGCTTTAGCTTTTATCCCACCAAAAATCTGGGAGCCTGTGGCGATGGCGGTGCGGCAACCACCCACGATGCCACGATCGCCGCCAAACTGCAAATGCTGCGAGATCACGGACAGCGGCAGCGCTATACCTGTGAAGCGATCGGGGTTAACAGCCGCCTAGATGCCCTGCAAGCCGCCATTCTCAGCATCAAGCTCCGTTATCTAGACACCTGGAACGCTCAACGACAAGCCATTGCCGATCGCTATGACGCAATGCTTCAACCCCTGCCTGGGATTGTTGTGCCTCAAGCGATCGCGGGCGGCACCAGCGTCTGGAATCAATACACCATTCGGCTGCCAGACTCAGGCGATCGATCGAGTGGCTTGAATCAGGACGGTGGCTTGAATCAAACTGGTAGAGATCAAGTCCGTCAACAGCTTCAGCAGCAAGGGATTGGCTCAATGGTGTACTACCCAATGCCACTACACCTTCAGCCCGTCTATGCTGAATTGGGCTACGGGTCTGGCGATCTACCCGTTGCCGAGCAAGTAGCGCGGGAAGTTCTTAGCCTGCCGATGTTTCCAGAACTGTCGCCTGTTCAGCAGGAGCAGGTAGTCTATGCGCTGAAGGATTGTCTGATTCAAACTTAGGCTAACCCCAGATCTCCGGATCTATTTATTTTTTGAGAGGAATGTGTGTCCCTCTCAAAAAGCAGGCTATCTGTCTAAAGCACGATTTACAGCGATTTTCAATCGCATAAGCCACAGATTTTTTGTTGTGTGCCGCGCTCTGCGCGGCACACAACAAAAAATCTAAACATAACAAAGCGCAAAGCGCTGTAAATTGAGTAAATGATGAAGGATAAGAGCGATCGCGCCAAAGCACACGCTAATACTCTGATGCGCGCATTTCCATTTTTGGGCGGGTGTCTTTGCTTCTGAAATTGACTTCTGCCCAATAGCGAGCATAGTTCAGGTAGGTCTTCGCTTGCTCCAGATTGCTCTTTTTCCAAGTCAAAATATTGGGATTAAACGTAGAGACCGTTGGAGTAGAGGCACGAGGGCTGCAAGTGCTAGGCACATAGTGAGCCGTGAAGGACTTTCTAGAATAATTTGGATTTTGATTAGAGAAAGCTCCGTGAATGAGAAACGGATGCCATAGCAATACTGAACCCTTTTGAAGCGGCATCGGCTGAAATTCATACTTCTGCTCATCGATCAGGTTTTTTACTTTGACAACATATTCTTCATGATCCTCAAAGTTTGCAGCTTGCTTACTAATTAATGGACCTTTGTGGCTTTTGGGCACCACAAAAAAGGCTCCTGAGTCTTCATGAATCGTTTCAAGCGCAAACCAAGAGGCAATCAAGTTCCCTGGAGGAGTGCTGTCAAGATAGTAATGATCCTGGTGAGGCACTGTTCCAGTTGATTTATCAAAAAACATGGTTTGCCAAACAATATATTTTTCGTAGCTGCCAATAAGCGACAAGAGCTGAGAAATAATATTTGAGTAGACAATTTTTTCTGTGAGCGATTTAAATTCGTTCTGAAAAATAAGCTCGTTGGGATGAAGAATCGATCGCTCTATAAATCCCTCTTCGTTAATCTGCAAGCGCTCGGCTCGGTTGGTATCTTGAGATCTGAAATAGTATCCTCTGGAAGATTTAAGCTGTTCATAGCTTCTAGAGAAAGCCTCTAGATCAGCTTCAGGAATAATATCTTTTATGACGACATATCCATTTTCACTGTAGTACGCTTTGATACCTTCAGTTTCCTGAGTTGAGAAGTAATGAATCATAGAAATGAGTGTCCTGCAATATATCTATCTATTGCAAACTTCTTAATCCTGGACTCCTCTCAGGAACAAGACCATAAAGTATGAATGAAGAATCTTGAATCATAGATCTCAAGTAGCTTATGGAGAATCCAATATGTTCTAGTATGAACCGCAAACGGTAACGCGTTGTTACCGCAGAGACCTTTCCGATTTATTTTCTCAAGAAATAAATCGGGTCAGACATTTATGCAGTTGATCGCCCAACCCTTCAAAATTATCTATGGGTAATTAGTTGAGAGAGCGATCGACATTGGGAACTCTTAGAGCAATGGGCAGTATGGGCTTAATTTTGCAGAAATTAACCAAGGGCGATCGAGTAAATCTTGCTGATCTATTTAGCCCTAGTCATCTAAACAAGGAAGAGTAAAATATGAAAGTGCTTTTGCCGGAAGGAGCTGAACTTAAGGGATTTGAGAGGGAATTACAGGTTGCTCTAGAAAAGGCAAACCTGGCGGGTTATGCTCTCATGGGGTTTACATTCAGAGAGGCTCTTAGCGCAAGATTGCATGAAATTGATGCACTAATTGTGATGGAGCCAGGAGTATTTGTTTGCCTGGAGGCAAAAGGTTACGGGGGAAAGTGGACAGGCAATGCCAACGAAAAATGGTTCTGTGACGGTGTTGAAATTAAGGCAGTTGGCACTAATCCCTATAAACAAGCCGAAAATTACAGCTATATCATTAAAAGTAAGCTCCAATATCGTGTTTTTAAGGAAATTGAATTTTGGGTTAATTATCTTGTCGTTGCTCCAGATAGCGCAAAAATCGAAATAAAAGATGCGGCGATCGATCGATTTCAACCTGGAAGATCAGTTCCAATCTGTCACCTGTCACAAATTGAACAGGTTCTAGGCAGTATTAAGACAAGAGAACACGTTGCTGCAAAGGTTGGTGAATTGGGTTTACTAGGAATCATTAGTGAATTGACTGATATTCCTGGAGAGCGGCTCGAAAGTTTGATTAGAAATAATCGCTTGCCTCAAGAAGATTTATCTGAAGTTTCCTCCTTTGTCATTCCAGAAGAAATCTCCTTACATACAGTGGATGATGACCCCACAAAATCGGACAGAGTGCCTAGCAATCCGCATAAAAATTCATCTTTTAAGGAAAGCAAAATAAGCTCCAAACCTCCCCGAAAAAGTAAATCAATTAGCGTCGCTGTTGCTCTTTTAGGAGTAGGAATAATTGGAACTTGTGTGGGTCTTGCTTATCGTCTTTGGAACAGTCCATTATGCACAGTCGCTACTGAAGTAAGGGTGCAGGGCGCTTGTTATAAAGACATTACTAGAACCCCTCTAGTGATAGGTATTTTGACTCCTCCTGATCAGTATTCCCAATTGGCGGCATACTTAAAGCAGCAGCTTGGCTCCCAAGCCTTTAATGTCGTGATTGAGGGAGGTTCCGAAGTTACTTACCAAATAGCTCAGGACAATATTGCTAAAGGAAATTGGGATATTTTCTTTGCGCTTTCACCCATGAACGGCATGAGAGCTAAAGATAATGGTTACAGATGGATTGCTCAAATGTTTCCTAATTTTCCATCCACATATCAGTCGGCTTTGTTCGTCAAATCTGATAGCTCAATTCAGTCTATTGAAGACATCACCACAAGTACAACGGTTGCTCTCGGTGACTTTAGCTCTGCATCTAGTTTTTATATTCCTGCTTATGATTTGTACGGCAAATCTATGACCGTTACAGCAGGCAATAGAAGTAGTGAAATTAAAGAATTAGTAGCTAGCAAGAATGCAGATGTGGGGGCGGCTGTCTATGGAACTGTTAAAGATGATCCACGCTTTCGGATTATTCATGTTAGTAGAGAGATTCCAGGATCAGGAGTTTACTTATCTCCAAAGCTGCCCCCTGACATTCAGCAAAAAGTTGAAAAAGCTCTAACGGATGCTCCTCAAACAATTAAGGATAAGGCAAATTACGGCGTTGGGAACGAGCCAAGCTATGAGATTTTAAGGTCAATTTCATTGAGGTCAGATGAAGTTTTATCATGTGCTGATTTTAGTAAGAATCCCGTTCAGTTCTTTTGTAGCAAGACTCCTCAAGGGATTGTAGGTAAGATTAGCGGATTCACCAATGAGAGTAATGGAACAACCCGTCTGAGATTGGAGCAAGAGGACGGTAAAACTTGTAATATTCTGATCTCGTTGCAAGTTCTAAGCCGTGTTCCAGGGGGCACGTCACCAGGAATCTTAAACCGAAAGCGAGTCAGTGTGACTAGAGCAGCACCGAAACAATTAGTGGGTGGAATCTGTGAAATTAAGGTTAGCAATCCCAATCAATTAGAAGTTTTATAGTCTGGTGGTCTAGTTAACTGACAAACCTTTGCTCCCTCATCCCCAACCCCTTCTCCCAAGAGGGGAGAAGGGGAGCCAGGAGGT